>NZ_JBJNIP010000109.1:0-285 GCF_056324165.1 Wenzhouxiangella sp. YN9 | reverse complement strand
CCTGAGCCTGAGCGGCTGCTTCTACTGCCAATCTTGCTTCTTCATTAGCCTGAGCTTGAGCGGCTGCTTCAGCTACCAATCTCGCTTCTTCTTCAGCCTGCGCTTGAGCGGCTGCTTCTGCTGCTAATCTCGCTTCTTCATTAGCCTGAGCCTGAGCGGCTGCTTCTACTGCCAATCTTGCTTCTTCATTAGCCTGAGCTTGAGCGGCTGCTTCAGCTACCAATCTCGCTTCTTCTTCAGCCTGCGCTTGAGCGGCTGCTTCTGCTGCTAATCTCGCTTCTTCAT
>NZ_JBJNIP010000108.1:0-274 GCF_056324165.1 Wenzhouxiangella sp. YN9 | reverse complement strand
ATTTTTTTTGCTGCACACTTCAATCCACACCAGAAATCTGCTTGCACTTCTCCAGGGCTCTCTTACAATACGAACGTCGCGTCGGATGAGGACTTCGGTGACTGGGCGACGCCGAAGAAGCCAACGGCAGGACATTTTTTTTGCTGCACACTTCAATCCACACCAGAAATCTGCTTGCACTTCTCCAGGGCTCTCTTACAATACGAACGTCGCGTCGGATGAGGACTTCGGTGACTGGGCGACGCCGAAGAAGCCAACGGCAGGACATTTTTTT
>NZ_JBJNIP010000107.1:0-147314 GCF_056324165.1 Wenzhouxiangella sp. YN9 | reverse complement strand
CCCGGCTTACAGCCGCCGACCGCACGAAGGCCTGGCGCTGTTTACCCCCGAAGATCTCTATACCGGACAGTTCGAAGCACTCTGGCGGATCCGGCAAGCGGCCATGGATCGGCACTATGCGGCGCATCCCGAGCGCTACGTTCAAGGACCACCTCAAGTTGCCAGGCCACCGGCGGTTGTCTCGATCAATCCCGAAGACGGTCAGACTGCAGCGGAGCTACTGCACGATCCGGAAGCGTTCCAAATCTCACCAACACCGGTCAGCATCGAGCTGCCCGAGGTTGTTACATAGAAATCGTCGCCGATGTGTTGGGAATAGGTTGACACGTTCCGGGCTGCCTAAGCATGGAATAAGGCGACATCTATCTTGACAACCATCGACAACCACGGATTAGGATATGAGTGACAAGAATCCGATTTTATGGTCATGCCAGACGGAAGAGGGCAGGCTTCCACTGGCATGGTGTGTGGTCATGGCGATTGCAGCCGGGTTTCCCATGGCCTACTGGGTTCCTGATCTTGATATTGGCACCGCCTTGATTTTGTCTGCTGTGCTTTGCTTTGTTGCTTTGCTCAACATCAATATTCGCAGAAAAAGGTCGTACACGCTCTACGAAGACCGTCTGGTTGTCGAGGAGCTATCTCCGGGGATTGGTGAGCCTCGAAAGACTTATCCTGTTGAAGAGATCAAGGGCAAACCAGTGCGAGTAAGCGGTGGGGCCTTGTTGGGAATTCATACGGTCAAGATTGGGCATGGGCATGGGCGTGGTGCGATCAGGCTTGAGCTGTTCCAGCGTGATCAGGCTGTACAGCTTGCCGATGCGCTGAAATCTGTCTTAGCTGATTATTCATCGTCGAGGCCCTTGGAGAGTGGCGATAGATAGGTGTTTAGTGGCGGGTGGGCCGCTGCATTTATAGGGCCTGACGGCTTGTAGTGTCTTCTTGGCGGTCGCGTGTAAGCGCCGGCGCTGGTCTGGTCATCTTTTGGTAAACGCTGGGCCAGGTCGGGCTGGAAACGTCATCTGCATTGAAACAAGGCATCAAGTTGTGCGCTTTTGATGAAGCATACACGCAAAGGAAGATAGCCGGAAACCATCGCTCCAGCCTGCTCGAACCAGGGGTTGTTATCGGACACGCAAGGTTAGCCCGGCCCAAGGTCTCGTTGCCCGGCAGTGAATGTGGGGTAGTTCGCAGGCTGCCGGCCGCGCCTCCTCTAATAGCCTCGGAGAGGGCGATCCGGAGTTGACAGCATTCGGACTCTAAAAGGGCAGCTTATGAATACAAAAAAGCCCATGGAAATCATGGGCTTCTCGCGGCCTGACGGCCTGGATTCGGTGGTGGGCGATGCTGGGATCGAACCAGCGACCCCTGCCGTGTGAAGGCAGTGCTCTCCCGCTGAGCTAATCGCCCCCCGAAGCTGTGTATTCTAGGGTGCTTTGGTGCTTGCGGCAAGCCGGATTGCGACCGCCGCCGGCTTGCGCTTGCGCCTGATCGTGGCGGCTCTCCGGCGATCTGGTGGGCTTCGGTGGCTCCGCCGCGTCTCGCGTTCTCTTTTTTTGTGCAATTCGATGGCAGATCTGCCGGATATCTGCCGTTAACTGTGATTGAGTTCAATGATTCTTTACCCCCTCAGGGAGAGTTCCGTGTCCAAATATCAGTCGACGACAAAATATGAATTCCGGCAGAACGTTCAACCGAAGATCGCGCCGCTAACTGCGGCGGTCAGCGGAGCTCTGGCCGCGGGCTCGCTGCAGGCGGCGACGATCACGGTCGACAGTCTCAACGACGGCCATAATTCGGGAGAGTGCACGCTGCGCTCGGCGCTGTATTCGGCGACGACCAACAACGTCTGGGGTAATTGCACCGCCGGTGACACCGGTACCGACACCATCAACTTCGCATCAGGGCTGAGCGGCACCATCACGCTCGGAACGAGCGGGACGCACTACGACGGCTCGACCCTGCCGATCGGTGAGTCGGTCGCCATCGACGGCGACAACAACATCACCATCCAGGGCTCGGGGAACGCTCCGGTCTTCTACGCCAAGTACGACGGCAGCGCCAACTATACCCATACCGTGCAGCTTGCCCAGGTCACGATCACCGGCGGCGGCGGTAATCGCGGCGGCGGCGTGCTGTCCCGTGCCTATTCTCTTCAGCTTTCCGATGTCACCATCAGCGGAAATATGGTGGACGAGGCCGGCGGCGGCGTCTGGCACGAGCCCTACTACGGCGAGGGTGAACTGCTGATGCTTGGCTCAGAAATCTCGGGCAACTCGGTGGTCGGGGCCGGCGGCTACGCCGGCGGGATCGGCATGCGCGCGCCCGATGGCGGCAATGTCCAGATTTCCGGGGCCAGCTTCCGTGACAATACCGTATTCAACGGCGGCGGCGGTGGCCTGCATCTGGATATTGCCGACTATGCCCAGGTCGATATCAAGTACAGCACGTTCGAAAACAACCAGGCCAAGTACGGCGACGGCGGCGGCATCCAGGCGAAGCTGGGCTATGCGGTGGTCGGCCTGCAGGACAGTACCTTCACCAACAACAAGGCCTATTACTCCGGCGGCGGGCTGTCTCTGATTGAAGACAACGCCTCCTTACAGCAGGCCGAGATCACTCTCGACGGCAACGAGTTCAACGACAACAAGGCCGGCGACACAGGCGGTGGCGCATCGCTGAGCATTCATCATGGCGACGATGGAACGCTCGACAACCCGGTCAAGTTTCTGGATGTGACCGGCGACAACGTTTTCTTGAACAACCAGGCGGAAAACGGCGGGGGCGGCGCCCATCTGTTTTTGGAGGACACGGTTGTGGCCACTATCGACGGCGCCCGTATTAACGGAAACCAGAGCGCAACGGGCGGCGGTGGCGGCCTGATGGCAGTGGTCCAGGCCTCCGAGATCAGTATCGGCAACAGCGAGTTTTGGGGCAACCAGACCGACGGCGGTGAGGGTGGTGCGGTGAATGTTGCCGTTACCAACGGTGCTTTCTACGGTTCCCACCTCTACGTTGCGGAGAACTCCAATACCAGCGGCGCGGCAGGCGCCTTTCAGGTGACCGCCAACGCCTCCGATTTCGGTCTCGAGTATTCTGCGTTCTATGAAAACTCAGCGACTACCTGCGGTGGGGGACTGCGCCTGACCGGCAGCCCCAACAAGGCCAGCGTCGGGCACTCCGTTTTTTACCTGAACTCCGCCAGTTGTGGCGGCGGCATGAGCATGTTCTCGCCGTCTTCGAACGCCATCATGGTGGAGGTCAAATACTCGGAGTTCAGCCAGAACCAGGCTTCTGCGACCGGCTCGGCGACCGGCGGCGGCGCCATCTTCGCGGAGTTCTCTTCCAGCAGCTCCATGTTCCTGAAGAACTCGACCATCTCGGGCAACGAATCGGCCGGCGTGGCCGGCGGAGTGCGTCTCAAGGGCGACATGAACGCCGACCTCAAGTACTCGACGATTGCCAATAACTACACCTATGACCAGGGCGGCGGCGTCTATAACACCAGCACGAGCTGCAGCATCAACAACTCGATCCTTGCCGGCAACACGAACCAGACCGGGCTCTATCAGGACCTGAAGGGCAGCCAGGACTGCGATGTCTCCAACACCCTGCTGGCCGGTGCCAAGTACTCGGACTTCAGCGACGGCGGCGGCAACATCCTCGACACCGCCCCCAAACTGGGCCCGCTTGCCGACAACGGCGGCAATGCCGGCTACACGCATGCCCTGATGGCCGACAGCCCGGCCATCGATGCCGGCAGCGCTGGTAGTGGCGCGCCCAACAACGACCAGCGCGGGCCGGGCTTTCCGCGGGTGATCGGCCCGGCCATCGACATGGGTGCCTACGAGTTCTCGGCGACGCCCGGAGCGATCTTCCAGGATCGTTTCGAGCAGCCCTGAGTCTGGCCCTGCCTGCCGCCTTGTCGACTTCGGCGGGGCGGCTGTTTTTGTTCATCAACCACCGACAAGCCCTTGCCAAGGAGATCGATGGAATGCGCCTGAAGCTGACCGTGATTATGCTTTTCGCCATCTCCCTGGCGGCCTGCTCTTCGCACGATGATTCGCAGGCGCCGCCGCCGACCGATAGCGCCTCGCTCGAGGCAGAGCAGGCGGCCCCGGAGAAAGGCGAGGAAAGCGCCAACGTGCCGCCCGGGGAGCTCTCGCGCGATGAGCTGCGCGCCCTGGCGCGCAACCCGGAAGCCATGCAGGAAATCATGGCCGATCCCGAGCGCCGCCAGGCGATGCGCGAGCGGTTGAAAAAGCGGCGCCAGGAAGAGCGGCGCGATGATGACTCTGCCGACCGCCGCGCCGCCATGCGCAAGCGAGCCGAGCGCTATCGCCGCTCCCGCTCGTCTTCAGAGGGTGCGTCCGGACGGGAAGAGAGCGATGGCGTGTTGCGGGGGCGTGAGCGATTTGCGCGCTGGTGGGAAGATGACGATCTTGCGCGCGAGATCGGCCTGTCCGAGCGGCAGCTTGCCAACATCGATGCCGCTTATGAACAGCTTCTCAGCGCCGCACGCCGGTCGCGACAGGCTTTGGTCGATGCCAAATCGGCCGCGACCGATGCCCTGAAAGCAGGGGATCACGAGCGCCTGGGTGAGCTGGCCGAGGCACGCTTCGAGGCGCTCCAGGCGCGTGCCCGCGCCGAGACAGAATGGGTGCAGCAGCTGCTCGACATCCTTGAGGGTGAACAGATGCGCAAGCTGGTCGAACAAAAGCCGGAGCTGGTTGGCCGGCTGCTTGCACCACTGCGCTGACGGCCTTCGAGCCGAGCGTTGATCCGGCGCCCAGGCACTCGGCCTGCTGTGGTCAGGTCCGGGCGAGGTTCAGCGCCGGTTCCGACAGCTCGCCAAGCTGCTCGCGCAGCTGTCCGATGACGTTTTCCCAATGACGATCGTCGCCGAACCAGGGGAAGGCTGCGGGAAAGGCCGGGTCATCCCAGCGCCGCGCCAGCCAGGCCTGATAATAGATCATCCTTAGCGTGCGCAGGGCCTCGATCAGGTGCAGCTCACGCGGGTCGAAATCATGAAAGCGGCGATACTCCTCGATCAGCCAGCCGAGCTGCAGCTCGCGTTCTTCACGGCTTCCGGAGATCAGCATCCACAGATCCTGGATCGCCGGGCCGGTGAGACAGTCGTCAAGGTCGACGAAATGCGCCTGCTCGTCGCGCCAGAGAATGTTGCCGGGGTGGCAGTCGCCGTGCAGCCGGATGCCGCGATAGTCGCCGGCCCGCTCGAAGGCGGCGTCGATACCATCGAGCAGGTGGGCGGCCAGGCTGGAAAAGGCAGTCTCCAGGTGCGGGGGAAGCCATTGCCGCTCGAGCAGCCAGTCGACGGGTTCGCGGCCGCGCTCGGCAATGGTGAGCTCGCCGCGCTGCGCGAACTGTCCGGCAGCAGCGACTGCATGCATGCGCCCGAGCGTGCGGCCCAGTATGCGCAGCGTGGGCTCGTGCGCCGGCTCGGGCGCGTGGCCGCCGCGCCGGGGAAAGATCGCCAGGCGGAAGCCGACATGCTGATGCAGCGTGCACGCATGAAGGCGCAACGGGGCGACCACTGACAGTCCTGCGGCGCTCAGTTCGTGGGCAAAATGATGCTCTTCCAGGATGGCCTGATCGCTCCAGCGGCCGGGGCGGTAGAACTTGACGACCACCGGATCGGCGTCTTCTAGCCCTACTTGCCAGACCCGGTTCTCGAAGCTGTTGAGCGCCAGAAGCTGCCCGTTGACGTGCAGTCCCAGCGCCTCGACAGCGTCAAGCACCACTTCGGGGCCAAGGTCTTCATAGGGTCTGGATGCCTTGTCTGCACCACTCATGACTTGTTTATCCTGACTGGGGTGGCGGGCGTGATTGCCGGCGTGTCATATTATGCAGCCGTGCGACCACAAAGGCTGAACCGTGCCGTTTACGCTCGATCCTGAACGGAGGATTGTGTCATGAAAATGCGATCGACTCTCTGGCTGTCTTTCGCCTTGTTGATGACGGTAGCTTTTGCCGCGGCGCAAGCCGATGAGGAGCCCGTGGAGCAGGCGGCAGAAGAGGCAGAAGGTGAAGAGCAACAGCGCAAGAGCAGGCGACAGCGCCTGATGGAGCTGTCCTGTCGGGATGAACAGGGTCGCCCGGAGAGCTGGCTGGATGCCAGCCATTCCTATATCAACCAGCGACTGTGCGAGCCGGCGGCCTGGTTCGACGGCTTTTTTGGTGACCCACGCACGCTGGAGGAAAATCCGGTGGGCAGCTTTATCCGGCTGCGCAATGCCGGACGCTGGGACGAGAGTGAGGGTTGGAAATATCGGGCCGGCGTGCGCGCCAACCTGATTCTGCCGCGCCTGTCCGAGCGCGTGCGCCTGCTGGTGGCGCGCGATGAGGAGCTCGAGGGCGATTACCCTGATACGGGCGCCTTCGACGACCCGGAAAACCGCACCCGGTTGGGCCTGCGCTACATTGCCAGCGCGCGCGCTCGCAGTCGACTGGACGTCGACGGAACTGTGCGCGTCAGCCGCGGAGCGCTCAATCCCCGGATTCGCGGTCGTTACCGCTACGTGCGCGGCCTGACCGACCGCACCCTGGGTCGATTCACGCAGTCGGCTTTCTGGGAGCGTGAACAGGGAATGGGCCTGACCAGCCGGGTGGACTGGGAGTGGCTGCCCAATCGCGATCGGCTGTTGCGCTGGAGTGCCCGCGGAACCTGGTCGGAAAAGTCCGATGGCATTGACTGGCGAAGCGGTCTGGTGTCGTATCGACAGCTCAGCAGACGCAGCGCACTACGCTCGGAGGTGGGCGCCTGGGGATTTACCGAACCGAGCTTCGAGGTTGAAGAGTATTTCGTGGCGGTGCGCTATCGGCGGCAGTTTCTGCGCCACTGGCTCTACTACGAGATCGAGCCCGAACACGCCTGGCCCAAGGACTTCGATACCGGCGAGCGCCGGCGCGACTGGCGCCTTACCTTCACTCTCGAGATTCAGTTCGAGAACCGGCGCTCCCGTCGGCATCGTCTGGAGCACTATCTGGATGACGACGCCGACACACGGGAATGGGAAGACGAACCGATTCCCGTGGATGCCCCCGGAGATCGCGTCGAAAACCCGGTGCTGGAGGGTGTGGACGACGTGGAAGGCCAGGAAAAGCAGGGCAAAAAGGACGAAGACGAGGAAGATGGAGAGCCCCTTGATGAAGGGGAGGCTGCGCCCCGGGCGAGCGAGGAGAGTCAGGCTGGTGGGTATGCCCGGGGCGCAGGGTGAAAGCTAGAGCTGCCAGATCAGGCTCGCGCCGGCGTTGAAACCCGGCTGGGTATAACGCGCCAGTCCCGGGTCGTCTGCCGGACGGTTGCGCACCGTCGACCAAGACCAGATCTTGCGGTCGGTGAGGTTGAACAGTCCGAGATTCAGCCGCGTCGTCTCATTGAATTCCCATGATGCGAGCAGGTCCAGGGTTGCGTAGCCCGGCGCTTGAAAATCCTCCGCGCTGGCGACGTCGTCTTTCGCGGCCACGGCGGTCAGTACCAGCTCGACGTCGAGCGGCAGCTGGTTGGGCAGCCAGCGCAGCCCGAGCACGCCGGTTGGCGGTTCGATGCTGTTGAGAGGAACATCACCGGAGCGGTTTTCGCCGTCCGACCAGGCCGCAGCGCCGCGTAGCTGCCACGCGGTCAGCGCGGGGGCAATTCGGGCCAGGTTGAAGGTGGCCGCGGCTTCGATGCCCTGGATGCGCACTTCGTTCAGGTTCTGCGACTGGAATATCAGCAGGCCGGTGTCCGGGTCGGTTCCCACGTTGACCAGGTTTTCAATGAAGTTGTCGTAGTCGTTGCGGTAGGCCGATATGCTCAGACGCCCCCAGTCGCCCTGACTGCGCAGGCCCAGCTCCCAGCCCCGGGATTTTTCCGGTTTCAGGTCCGGGTTGGGAATGGCGGTATAGCCGAACTGCAGGTTGGTGAAACCGACGTTGACGTCGTTGTAAGGTGGTGAACGAAAGCCGCGCGCATACTGCGCGAACACGTCGATCTGGTCGTTGACCGTGTAGATTGCGCCGACTCGCGGGGTGAAACTGGTCTCGTCGATTGCGGCCGGCTCGAACTCGGGATTGTCTTCGACAAAAATCGAATCGAGCTTCGGATCGAGGTCATAGTAATCGACGCGCGCACTGGGAATGAGCTTGAAGTGATCGCCCATGGCAATGCGATCCTCCGCGTACAGCCCGGCTTCGAGCGTTGTGCTCTTGGGAAAATCGCGTACCGGAAATTCGTCCGGTCCGACGGTCGGGCTCATGGTGCCGTCGCTCAGGTCGCGCTCGAAACCGGTGCGCAATTGCTCGGTCCGCGTCTGGTAGAGCTCGAACCCACCGACCAGATCATGGTTCAGCCCAGCGGTATTGAAGTCCCAACGAGCGGTGGCTTCCGTACCCAGAATCTTCTGCTCGAACTCTGCACGGCGGAAGCGATGGACAGCTGCGCGCTCGCCGTAGACAAGGGTGGTGCGATCCTCGAAGGTGTCCTGCTCGGTCAGCGCACTCTGGTAGTAGGCCTTCCAGGAAAGGCGCTCAGCCCAGCCAGGATTGCGGCCCTGATAGTCGACGCTGATACGGCGACGGCGGCTGCGGTCGTCGCCGCGCAACGAGGTGGTCTTCACGACATATGGAAAGCCATAGGTATCCGAATAGTCTTCGCTGCCAAGGCGGTCAAGCACCCTGGTTTTGCTGTCGACTTCATTGTGCTCCAGCGATAGTCGCCACTGCTGGTCGGAGCCCTCATCGAGAAGCACCTTGGCCAGCACATTGCGGCCATCGTATTGATGCGGGTTTGGCCGGGTGCGCTCCGGTCCGGTGCCACCGATTCTGCCCTGGTTGTCGACTTCATGACCGCTGCGCTCAACCCACTGAAGCGAACCGGACAGGCGCTTTCCGCGACCAGCCAGCGTGCCCGAGCCAATCCAGCCCTCGTCAGCCGAGTAGTAGCCGGCTCGCGTTCGCACGGTTGCGTTGCCGCTTGAATGGGCCAGCCAGTCAGCGGGGTCCTTGGTGGTCAGCGCAACAACGCCGGCCAGGGCGCTGGAGCCAAACAGGCTGGAGGCCGGGCCGCGCACGACTTCAACTTGCTTGAGCGAGTCGGTATCGACGAAGTTTCGTGATGCGTTGGAGAATTCACCAATGGCGAACCCGTCGGGCACGCGCACGCCATCGACCGCCACCTGAACGCGGTTGCCGCCCAGCCCGCGAATGTTGAAGCCCGCCAGCCCGAAACGCTGCCCCTGAAAGGGCACGGTCACGCCCGGGATGTAGCGCATCATGTCGCGGATGGATTCGGTGAGCGTTCGCTCGATGTCGCGGTCGTTGATGACGGTGACGGGTGCGGCAATTTCGGTAATGGGGCGTTCGCTTTTGGATGCGGTGACAGTCACGCGGTCCAGATCGACGGAATCGATTTCGGCTGCAGCCGACAGGCTGGCTGAAAGCAGCCCGCAGGCAGCCAGCCGGCGAATGAGGCAGGTCATGGTGAGCTCCTGTTTGATTCATTCGGGTTGGCTCGCCGCGGGCGCGGCTGGCTGGCCCAGTGGTTTGGTTTATTTGGTCAAGATCAATTTGCCGTTGCGCGTAATGCGGAGCACATAGATGCCGCCGTCGTGCTCGAGCCGCACCTGCCGACCTGGCCCCAGCAGTTTCTGTACCGGGATGACGGGCGCATCGGCGGTGGCCGGCCGTGAAGCGGGTGCTGTGGGCTTGCGCTCACGCATTTGCAAATCATAACGATTCTCATTTAGAAACGCAAGCGCCGTGACGACAAAATTGGCCGGATCCCCTCGGTGGCGGTGGCCGGGCTGCCGTTGTGCGGCAAATCATGATCTGTCTGGCATGAATGATGTATTTGATATACTTCAAGCGGCTTGATACTCAGCCGATGCAGCCCAAACATCAGTAAAGACACTTGATTAGCAAAGGCACGAACACCATGACGCTCGATCCCGCTGTGCGCGAAAAAATCGAATCGCAAGTCGCTTCCCATCGCGTAGTGCTTTACATGAAAGGCACCCCGAAGATGCCGCAGTGCGGCTTTTCCGCCAAAACCGCCGGCATTCTTGATCAGTTGCTGGAAGGTGACTACGCGAGCTACAACGTGCTCGAAGACGACACCATCCGCGAAGGTATCAAGGTCTTCGGCGACTGGCCCACGATTCCCCAGCTGTATGTCGAGGGCGAGCTGGTCGGTGGCAACGACATCATCGGCGAGATGTTCAACACCGGCGAGCTGCACGAGATGTTCGGCATGGAAAAGCCCGACCGCACACCGCCGGAAATCACCATCACCGACAAGGCCGCCGACAAGATTCGGGAGTTTCTCGAAGCCTATCCGGGCAATCACCTGCACTTTGCCATCGATGGCAGCTGGGAAGCCCAGTTTCAGGTGGGGCCGAAGGAAGGTACGGAGATCGCGAGCGAATCCAACGGCATCACCGTGCTGATGGACCTGGCCAGCGCCCAGCGCGCCCGTGGAGCGACTGTCGACTGGCTGGAAACGGTGCAGGGTGAAGGCCTCAAGCTGGATCTGCCGGGCGCGCCGGCACCGGTGAAGCAGATGGCACCGGCCGAGCTGCAGCAGCGCATCAACTCGGGTGAGCGCCTGCTCGTCATCGACACTCGCAGCGAATCCGACCGCGCCGAAAAGCCACTGGACTTTGCCCGCGCGCTGGACGCTGACCTGATGGCCGAGCTCAAGGATGGTGACCCGAATCAGCCGCTGGTGTTCGTATGCAACGTAGGCCAGGCATCGCAGCAGTACGCCGAGCATTATCGCAAGCAGGGGTATACGCAGGTCTACAACTTGGAAGGCGGCGCTGAAGCTCTGACTTCGTGAGCCGCCGCGGGCGCGTGCGATTCGGACTGCTGGCCGTCGTGCTGCTGCTGAGCGGCTGTGGCAGTGATGTGCCGGATTCGTCGCAAGCGCCCGCGGGCGAGGCTGCCGGCCTTGAGCCGATGGTCGAGTCCTGGCATGGCGATCTGGACGGCATGGTCGAACGCCGCCAGATCCGCGTGCTCGTGCCTTTCAGCAAGACCTTCTATTTTCTCGACTCCGAAGGGCATCAGCGCGGCCTGTCGTTCGATTTCATGGAAGCGTTCGAAAACTGGCTCAACGAGCAGCGCCACGCCGGCCTGCTGCGTACGCGGGTGGTCTATATTCCGGTCACCCGCGATCGCCTGATTCCCTGGCTGATCGAAGGTCGCGGTGACGTGATCGCGGCCAACCTCACGGTCACCGAGCGCCGTCGAGAGCAGGTGGGTTTCACCACGCCGATCCGGCGTTCGGTCAATGAGGTGCTGGTATCGGGCCCCGATGCAGTGCCGCTCCACTCGCTCGAGGCTCTGGCCGGCAGAACCGTGTTCGTGCGCGAAAACAGCAGCTATTTTGACAGCCTGCAAGCGCTGAATGAGTCGCTGGAGTCGCGTGATCTGCGGGCGGTGGAGCTGGAACTCGCCCCCGGCCACTTCGAAACCGGCGACGTGCTCGAAATGGTAAACAGCGGCGTGGTCGACTACGCGGTCTCCGATGACTACCTGGCCAGGTTCTGGTCGCAGGTGCTGCCCGATATCCACGTGCACGACGACCTGATTCTGCGTGACGGCGGCGCCATTGCCTTTGCCGTGCGCCCTGAAAGTCGAAAGCTGAAACAGCGCCTTGATGAATTCCTCGACGACAACCGTGCCGGCACGCTGTTTGGCAACCTGACTTTCAAGCGCTATCTGGAAAATACCAGCTGGGTGCTTGATGAGCAGCGCGACCGCGCCATGCGCCGCTTTCGGGAAATGAGCGATCTGTTCCGCCAGTACGGGCAGGAGTACGAGCTCGACTGGCTGATGCTCGTCGCCCAGGGCTACCAGGAGTCGCAACTGGATCAGTCGGCTCGATCCGCAGCTGGTGCAATCGGCGTCATGCAGCTTCTGCCGTCGACCGCGGCCGATCTGGGTGTCGCCGACATCACCGAACTGGAAAACAACATTCACGCCGGTGCGCAGTACCTGCGCTGGATGATCGATCGCTACTACGCCGGCGAGGCGATGGATGCCGATAATCGGCTGCTGTTCGCACTGGCCTCCTACAATGCCGGCCCCAGACGGGTACGCGAACTACGCCGCCACGCCGAGGCCGCCGGGCTTGATCGCAACGTATGGTTCGACAATGTCGAACACATGGCGGCACGGGAAATCGGCCGCGAAACGGTCGACTATGTCTCCAACATCTTCAAGTACCACATCGCGTTCCGACTGATAGCAAAAAACAGCGCCAGCGAGTTGTTGCGCGAGGACAGCTGAGCTGCCGCGTCGCGAGTCCAGGCAGGCTCAGCTGAACTCGGCCACCGCCGGCGCGTGGTCGCTCGGGCGTTCGTTGCGGCGCGGCTCGATGTCGACGTAGCTGGCGGTGCAAGCGTCCTTGAGGGCGTCGGAACAGAGCACGAGGTCGATCCTCAGGCCCATGCCGCGGCGGAAGGCGGCGGCGCGGTAGTCCCACCAGGAGAAGGTCGCTTCGGGTTGCTCGAACAGCCGAAAGCTGTCGTGCAGGCCCAGGTCGAGCATGCGCTGCAGGGCTTCGCGCTCCGGCGTGGAGCACAGGATCTTTTCGTGCCAGGCTTCGGGGTCGTGTACGTCGCGATCATCCGGGGCGATGTTGAAGTCACCCATGACGACCAGCTTGTCGTGGCGCGTCAGCTCGTCGGCAATCCAGCGCTGCACGGCTTCGAGCCAGCGCATCTTGTAGTCGAACTTTTCCGAACCCACGGCCTGGCCGTTGACGACGTAGAGGTTGATCACGCGCACGTCGCCGATGGTGGCGGCTATCACGCGTTTCTGCTCATCGAGAAAGTCCGGGATTTCGGTGACGACATCCAGCGGCTGCTCGCGCGCGATCATGGCCACGCCGTTGTAGGTCGGCTGGCCGGCGAAGGCGACCTGATAGCCGGCCTCCTCGATGGCTTCGATCGGGAACTTGTCGTCGGTCAGTTTGGTTTCCTGCAGGCCCAGCACGTCCGGGCGCTGGTGTTCCATCCAGTCGAGCACCTGCGGCAGGCGCACCTTGAGGGAGTTGACGTTCCAGCTGGCAATCTTCATGGCAAAGGAGTGTACCTGATCGGTTGCTGGCAATCAGGCTTCCGTACGGCCGGCGTTCAGGCGGCTTATCACTTCGGGGATGTCCTTGGCGGGCACGGCGTGGCTGAACAGGAAGCCCTGCCCATGGCGGCAGCCGATGGCCTGCAGTCGCCGGCGCTGGCCTTCGGTTTCGACGCCTTCGGCCAGAGTACGAAAGCCCAGCGCCTGACCCAGGGCGACTATTGCCTGGCAGACGGCCGCATCGCGCGGATTGTCGGCCAGTGTTCGGGTGAAGCTCTGGTCGATCTTGAGGGTGTCGAAGGGCAGTTCCTTGAGATAGGCCAGAGAGGAATAGCCGGTGCCGAAATCATCCATGGCCAGCTCCAGATCGAGTTGCTTGAGCTTGTTCAGCAAGGCTGCGGCGGAGTCCCCGGTGCCCATGATGAAGCTTTCGGTCAGCTCCAGTTCGAGGTGGTTGGCGGGCAGCCCGGAAGATGCCAGGCACCGCTCGATGCGGGCCCGGAGATCACTGCGCTGAACCTGAATGCCGGATACGTTGACCGAGATGCGGCCAAAGTCGATGCCATCATCCAGCCAGAGTCGGGCCTGCTGACAGGCGGTCTCGAGCACGAGCGCGCCAAGTTCCACGATCAGGCCGGTGTCCTCGGCAATTGGAATAAAGCGTTCGGGATAGAGCAGGCCAAGCTCGGGGTGCTGCCAACGCACCAGCGCCTCGAGGCCGACCACGCGGCCGGAGTGCAGCGCGACCTGGGGCTGGTAATGCACACTGAGCTCGCGCTGTTCGATGGCCTGGCGCAGCTGCGCGGCCAGCAGCACGCGATCGCGGGCATATTGGCCGAGGTCACCGCTGTGTTGACGCACCAGATTGCCGCCTTCGCCCTGGGCCTGATACGACGCCGCATCGCTTTGCTGCAGCAGGGTTTCCGGGTCGCAGTCAGTACAACTGCTCGAGGCCACGCCGACACTGGCGGTGGCAAACAGCATGCGGCCGTTGATGGAAATGGGGCGGGCCAGGGCCTGCCGAATGGATTCAGCCAGCCTCTCTGCGGCGTCGCTGTTGGCAAGCAGCACAGCAAACTCATCGGCACCGATGCGCGCAACGAGATGCTGTGGTGCCAGCAGGGTCTGCAGCCGGCGCGCCGCCTCCTGCAAGACCTGATCACCGGCTGCGAGCCCGAGGCTCTCGTTGATGTGCTTGAAGCCGTCCAGGTCGATGTGCAGCACGTGTACTGACTGCCGCTGCCCCAGACTTTCGAGGGCGGACTTGAGTCGTGCCAGAAACATGACCCGATTGGGCAGCTCGGTCAGCAGGTCGTGGTAGTAGAGCCGCTCGATCTGTTGTTTCGAGCTGTGCAAGTCGCTGAGGTCGGTAATGACAGCCACGTAGTGGGTCAGCGCGCCCTGCTCATCGTGTACCGCGTTGATCCGGGTCAGCTGCGGGTAAAGGCTGCCGTCCTTGCGCCGGTTCCACAGCTCCCCCTGCCAGCGACCCTGGGCATTCAATGACTGCCACAGGCGGCGATAATATGATTTGTCCTGTCGCCCGGATTGCAGCAGCCGTGGGTTCCGGTTGAGGACTTCTGCCTCAGTGTATCCGGTGATTTGGGTGAACGCCGGGTTGACGCCGACGATGCGGCGCTCGCGGTCGGCAATGATGATTCCCTCGCCCGTGCTCTCGAAAACCGTGGCCGACAGGCGCAGGCGCTGGATTCCTTCCCGGCGGCGCGTGATGTCGCGAGCGATGACAAGGATACCGGCGATGCCCTCATGCTGGATCGGCACCGACGAGACTTCAACATGGATGGTATGCCCGTCGGCGTGACGCATATCGATTTCGACCGGGGGTGCGCCATTGCCGGAGTCATGCATTTGCGAGATACGCAATCTCGCCAGGTCGCGGAAGTCCGGGTGAATGTAGTTCAGTACCGAACGGCCGGGCAGGGCCTCCTCGTCGTCCAGGCCCAGCAACCGCGCGGTCTGCCGGTTGGCGTAACGAAAAGTCAGGTCGCTGTGGATGAAAATGGCGTCCGGCGCGGCGGCGATGACGCGCTGGAAGTTCAGTTCACTTTGTTCGAGCGCACGCAGGGTCGCCAGGTACTCGCTGGCGTCGTGAACGATGGAATACAACAGTTTGCGTCCGTCGTGCCGGATCAAGCCGCTTTGAACGTGAACGTCGTGAATCTGGCCGTTGGCGTCGCGATGCCGGAACAGGAAGGCGTTGCGTTGCTTGCGGCGAGCACTGTCCATGAGCTCTGCCACTTCGGTTGCATCGAGCACGTTGATGTCGGAAATCCGCATGCTGCGAAGGGTTTGGCGAGACCAGCCGTAGAATTCGACCGCTGCCGGATTGGCGTCGACAATCTGGCCGTCGTCGGGATCGATCAACAGCATGACCGAGTAGTTGTTTTCGAATACGCTGCCGACCGCCTGGGTCATCTCTGCGTTCCTTTCAAAGCGCTGCTCGTTCGTCCGCGGGACGGCGGTGAAAAGCGTGCGGCGTCATCGCTGTGCATCCAAGGCGGTCACGGCCATTCGACGGCAGTCGTTGATTGCCTGTTCCAGTCGGGCGGCCATGTCTGCTGATCGGGCGTTCTGGTCGCGCGCCACCGTGATGGGCTCACCCCAGTGGACCAACACCCGGGCAAAGGGCAGGGGCAGCTCGGTCTGATCCCAGGAGCGGTGCAGGGTGATGCCGCGGCTGCAGGCCATGGCGCAGGGGAAGACCGGCAGACCGGTGATGCGGGCCAGCTCCAGGATGCCCGGCTTGGCCTTGTGGACGGGGCCGCGCGGGCCGTCAACCGCGATCACCGGCGAGTAGCCCTCGCGCGCCAGCCGCATGAGGCCGCGAAGCGCTTTTGAGCCGCCGCGGCTTGATGACCCGCGAGAGGTGGCAAAGCCGAACTTTCGCAGCACGTAATTCATCAGCTCGCCGTCCTTGCTCCAGGACGCCATGGCGGCCAGGTGGTAGTAGCGTGAAAAACATACCATGCCCAGCTCGTCGCCGTGCCAGATGGCGACGATGAACGGCTGACCGGATTCGATGTGTTGCAGCAAAGACGGCGGCTCGCATCGCTGCAGTCGCCAGGTGGCGCTCCAGCTGCGATAGACGCTGTAGATCAGGCGGGGGAGAATATGGCGGCGAAACATGGTGCCGCGAATGATACCCCGCTGGCGCGCCCCGGGGGGGCGCGCCAGCGAGTGCCGAACCGATTATTCTTGCTGGTCGTCGGCTTCAGCTTCTGATTCGGACTCGGAGTCCGACTCAAAGTCGCCGGCGACCGCATAGCTCAGCCGCTCGGGTGCAATATGCTTGCGCACGGCTTGTGTGACGTCTTCGGCGGTCAGCTCGGCAACAGCCTGCTCGAACTCGGCCCGATGGTACATATCGCGCCCGAGATAGAGGTTGCTGTTGAGCATGGACATCAGCTGCCCGTCGTTGCTGCGGCCAAGCTCGAGCTGCTGCAGATAGCCGCGCCGGCCCTGGGCGACTTCCTCGTCGCCAAAGCCTTCGTCAACGGCCCGATCGAGTTCTTCAAAGAGCACCTCAACCAGGCGTTCGCGGTTTTCCGGCGCATACATGGCAAAAACCACAAACGTGCCGCGCTCGTCGAGGCTGGCGGCCTGGATCTGTCCGCCCACGCCATAGCTCAGGCCTTCGGTATCGCGGATGCGATCGGCCAGTCGCGAGCTCAGAAAGCCGCCGCCGAGCAGATGACCCGCCAGCGACAGGGCCGGATAGTCCGGGTGCTCGTCGCTCAGCGGCAGCGGCTGCGCACCGACCAGGCCGGCATTGGCCTTGTCGTCGAGCTGCGCTGTCAGCGCCGCCTGTTCGGGTTCGTAGTAAGGCCGCTCGTAGCGTTCGAAGGCAATTTCAGGCTCCCAGTCGGCAAACAGGGACTCCAGCTGTGTGCGCAGCTCATCGGGATCAAAATCGCCGACAAAGCTGATGGTCGTGCCCGGGCCAAAACCGTAGAAACGCTGGTGGAAGTCGAGCAGTTGCTCGCGTTCGAGCGCCTTGATGCGCGCCTCGGCCTCATCCCAGCTGGGGGTGTATTCCGGGTGCTCGGGCGGCTGATGATTGCCGTGGCGCTGCAGCAGCCGCGAGGCCACCGCCATCGGGTTGTCGCGGGCCTGATCGAGTCCGGTCAGCTGTTGCCGGCGCAGCTCACGGAATTCCGAGTCGTCGAAGGTGGGCTGGCGCAGAATCTCGGCCGTCAGCGTCATTAGCTCGCTGAGCCGGTCCCGCGTGCTTTCCATGCTGGTCGTGATCGTGCTGCCGCCGCTGATCGACAGCGTTGACTGAAGTTCGCTGATGCGATCGCGGATGGCCTGGCGGTCGTGGTTTTCCGACCCGCGCATGAGCATGCTGGCGGTCATGTCGGGGACATTGTCCAGGCCGGTGAGCGTTTCGAGCGTGCCGGTGCGCATGGTGATCCGGCCCTGAACGCGATTGCCGCGGGTTTGCTTGGGCAGCAGCGCGACCTTTGCACCATTGGGCAGCTCGAAGCGCACCAGTCGGGCTTCGATGTTCTCGGCCGTGGGGTTGAACGACTCGCCCTCGCTGCGGGCTTCTCCGCCGGTGTAGTCAGCCAGCAGCTTCGCGGTATCGGGTGCTTCCGGAATTTCGGCACGCTGTGGCTCGCTCTCGGGAATGAACTGGCCAACGGTGCGGTTGTCGCGAACGAGATAGGTGTCAGCCACGCGTACCACATCGTCGACCGTGACCTCATCGAGCCGATCCCGATTGAGGAACATCAGCCGCCAGTCACCTGCAGCCGCCCATTCGCTCAGCTCGATGCCGACGCGATTGGAGTCGTTGAGCGTGACTTCGATGTTGCGTTTGAGCGCATTGATTGCGCGCTCGACTTCTTCCTGCGTCGGCGGGTTGTCTTCAAGCGCATCGATGGTCTCGAGCAGCGTTGCGCGCGCGGCTTCCAGGTCGTCGTCCTTGTCGACCTGAGCGAAGGCCAGCAGCAGCGCGGGCTCGCCCAGCGACAGCGAAAACGCGCCGACCTGGCTGGCCAGCTCTTCGGTCACCAGCGCCTGATGCAGACGGCCCGAGGGTGCCTCGCCGAGCACGTGCGAGAGCACCTGGATGGCGGCAAAATCTTCATGTGCGGCAGCGGGAACGTGCCAAGCCGACATGACCGACTGGAACTGGCCGGAGCGGCGTACGTTGACGCTGCGCTCGCCATCCTGGGTCGGCTCGCGGGTGTAGGTGGGCCACAGTTTCATGTCGCCGGTTCGATCTGGGGCGGGAATGGCGCCGAACTGAGCGTCAATCAACTCGAGCGCACGTTCGGGCTCGAAGTTGCCCGACAGGATGATCATGGCGTTGTCGGGCTGATAATAGCGACGGTAGAAGTCCTGCAGGCGCTCGACCGGCACGTTCTCGATGTCCGAGCGTGCGCCGATGGTCGAGCGACCGTAGCCGTGCCACAGATAGGCGGTGGCCATCACGCGCTGCATCAGCACGCGAAACGGGCTGGTTTCGCCTATCTCGAACTCATTGCGCACTACCGTCATTTCCGATTCAAGATCTTCGCCGGAGATCAGTGAATTGACCATGCGGTCGGCTTCCATGCGGATGGCCCACTCCAGGTTTTCCTCGCCGGCCGGCAGGGTCTGGAAGTAGTTGGTGCGCTCGTACCAGGTGGTGCCGTTGGCCGAGCCGCCGCGCTCGGAGATCTCGGCCTTGATGTCGTGATGATCGGGAGTACCGTAGAACAGCATGTGCTCGAGCAGGTGCGCCATGCCGGTCTCGCCGTAGCTTTCGTGCTTTGAGCCGACGAAGTAGGTGACGTTGATGGTCGAGGTCGGTCGACTTCGGTCGGGCATCAACAGAACTTTCATGCCGTTGTCGAGGCGATACTCGGTAATGCCTTCGACGCGGGTGATTTGATCGAGCCCGTCGGGCTGGGCTGAGGCCAGCACCGGCAGGAGCATCAACACGGCGACAAGCCATCGCCGCGCGCCACACGCAGGTCGTTTCATACGTCTATCTCCATGAAATCATGTTGGGGAAGGAAGAGGGTACATGATGCCGATTTGCGGCACGAAGCGAGCGTGACAGAAGTCATGGATTGTCCCGCAGGGGTGTTCAGCCGCCGGCTTCGCTGCCCCACACGCTTTCGAGCCGCTCGTCCCGGCCGCAGCGCCAGCGGTAGTATTTGTAGCGCATCGGGTTTTGCCGGTAATAGTTCTGGTGCTCCTGCCCGGCCGGATAAAAGGCCTCGAACGGTTCGATGGTCACGGCGATGGACTCATCGAAGCGCTCTTGAAGCGCGCGCCTGCTTTCTGTGGCCAGCCGTTGCTGGTGCTCGTTGCTGACGAAAATCGCCGGCCGGTAGCTGTCGCCGCGGTCGCAGAACTGGCCGCCGCCGTCGAATGGATCGACGTTGCGCCAGTAGATCTTCAGCAAGTCACGATAGCCAACCCGCTTTGGGTCGTAGACGATCTGCACGACTTCCAGATGGCCGGTGCCGCCGCGCACTACCTGCCGGTAGGAGGGGGCCACCGCGTGGCCGCCGCTGAAGCCCGAAATCGTCTCGACGACGCCATCGATCCGGTCGTAGGGCGGCTCCATGCACCAGAAGCAGCCGCCGGCGAAGGTTGCCCGCTCGAGTCCACCGTCATCGGCCGCCGTCGCCGCGCTCGCGATGAGGCTCATCACCAGCATCACGGCCAGGGGCAAAACACGAACGCCGTGAAGTGGAGTACGAGAGCCACGAAGCGTTGAAAGACCGAGCATGTCAGGCACCCCGTCGACGGCTACTGGCGCAGTGCCGGCAGTGACTCGCCTTCGGGGACGAAATCGAGGGCTGCGCCGTTGTTGCACCAGCGCTGGCCGGTGGGTTCGGGGCCGTCGTTGAAGACGTGGCCTTGATGGCCGCCGCAGCGCGCGCAGTGGTACTCGGTGCGCGGCCAGATCAGCCGGAAATCCTTGCGGGTTTCCATGTGGTCGGCGTGGATCGGCTGGTAGAAACTCGGCCAGCCGGTGCCGGATTCGAACTTGTGCTCGCTCGAGAACAGCGGCAGGGCGCAGCCGGCGCAGATGAAGGTGCCGGCGCGGTGCTCGTCGTTGAGCGGGCTCGAGCTGGAGCGCTCGGTGGCCTCGCGCCGGAGCACGCGGTATTCGTCGGGCGTGAGGATCTCTCGCCAGCGAGCATCATCGAGTTCCAGCGGCTCGAATGACTGGGGGAGCGTGAGCGAATGCATGGTCTCTCCTGCAAGGCTGCCAGTGGGCAGGCCGCCCAGCCAGAGCAGCGGAAACGAACCCGCCGCCAGTCCCAGCAGGCGCCTGCGCGATGAAGAGCGGATCTGCGTTGTCATGTCCCAATTGGAACAGATTCGGCGTCAGGAGTTCGTCAACGCCTGCGCGGTCAGGCGGCGAATGGCCGCTTGTCGCCCGGGTTCAAACCTCGATGTCGGCCAGGTTGCCCTTCTCTTCAAGCCAGTTGCGGCGGTCGGCAGCGCGCTTTTTACCCAGCAGCATGTCCATCAGGGCGTCGGTGCCGGCAGCATCGTCGACGGTCAGCTGCAGCAAACGACGGGTGTCGGGGTCGATCGTGGTCTCGCGCAGCTGCAGCGGACTCATCTCGCCCAGGCCCTTGAAGCGGGTTTCGGTGACCTTGCCCTTGAGCTTTTCGGCCTCGATCAGGGCGAAGATGCCCTGACGCTCTTCGTGGTCGAGCGCGTAGTGGGTCTGTTTGCCCACGTCGATGCGATAGAGCGGCGGCATGGCGACGAAAATGCGCCCGGCCTCGACCAGCGGCCGGAAGTGCTTGAGAAACAGTGCTGCCAGCAGGGTGGCAATGTGCAGGCCGTCGGAGTCGGCGTCGGCCAGGATGATGACCTTGCCGTATCTGAGCTTGCTCAGATCGTCGGAGCCCGGGTCGACGCCGATGGCAATCGCCATGTCGTGGACTTCCTGTGATCTCAGCACCTGGGCCGGGTCGGTTTCCCAGGTGTTGAGGATCTTGCCTCTGAGCGGCATGATTGCCTGGAATTCGCGGTTGCGCGCCTGCTTGGCGCTGCCGCCGGCCGAGTCCCCCTCGACGAGAAACAGCTCGGTTTCTTCCAGATCAGTGGAGGCGCAGTCGGCCAGCTTGCCGGGCAGGGCGGGGCCGGCGGTGACCTTGCGCCGGGCAACCTTCTTGCGCGCTTTCTGGCGCTTGAGGGCGTTGTCGATGGCGAGCCTGGCGATCGCTTCGCCGTCGGCCACGTGCCGGTTGAGCCACAGCGCGAAGGCGTCCTTGACCACGCCCGAGACAAAGCTCGCGGCCGAGCGCGACGACAGGCGCTCCTTGGTCTGGCCGGAGAACTGCGGATCATCGAGCTTGATCGACAACAGGAAGCTCAGACGCTCGAAGACATCCTCGGGTGCGAGCTTGACGCCGCGCGGCAGCAGATTGCGGATCTCGCAGAACTCGCGCAGGCCCTCGATCAGGCCGGTGCGCAGGCCGTTGGTGTGGGTGCCGCCGGCCGGCGTGGGAATCAGGTTGACGTAGGACTCCTGCACAAGATCGCCCTCGGGCACCCAGGTCAGTGCCCACTCGGCTTCCTGGTCGGCGCCGGAGAAATCGCCCGTGAAGGGGTCTTCGGGCACGCGCTCGAAGCCTTCGAGGCGTTCGGTCAGGTAGTCCGTCAGTCCGTCCTCGAACTGCCAGGATTCGGTCTCGTCATTGGCGCGGTCGTCGAGCCGGACTTCCAGGCCGGGGCAGAGAATGGCCTTGGCCTTGAGCAGGTGCTTGAGCTTCGGGCGCGAGATGTTGGGCGAGTCGAAGTACTGCGGGTCGGGCCAGAAATGCAGCTGCGTACCGGTATTGCGCCGGCCCACCGAGTCGATGACGGTCAGCGGTTGTTTCGTCTCGCCGCCGGCAAAGATGATTTCATGCTCCTCTCCGGCGCGCTTGATTCGACAGACCAGTTTTTCCGACAGCGCGTTGACCACCGACACGCCCACGCCGTGCAGGCCGCCGGAGAACCTGTAGTTCTTGCCGGAGAATTTGCCGCCGGCGTGCAGTCGGGTGAGGATCAACTCCACGCCGGGCAGCTCGTGCTCGGGATGCGGGTCGACGGGCATGCCGCGGCCGTCGTCGGTGACCTCCACGGAGCCGTCCTCGTGCAGGATCACGTCGATGCGCTTTGCGTGGCCGGCCAGCGCTTCGTCGACGGCGTTGTCGACCACCTCGGCAATCAGATGGTTGGGCCGCGTGGTGTCGGTATACATCCCCGGCCGGCGGCGAACCGGCTCGAGGCCCTGGAGAACCTCGATATCGGAGGCCTGATAGGCATTGGTCATGGCGTGATGGCTGCTGTCGCTTTCCTGTGCATCACACCATTATGGCGCAACTGCCGCTTCAGTCCGAGAGCGAATAATCCTCGTAACTGCGATAGGTCGCCCGCGCATGCTGCCGGCCTTCCTCTACCAGGTCATTGAGTCTGAACAGTCGTGTGTAGAAGGTGGCAGCAAGGTCAGGGTCATCGAACTGTGGGACGGAGTGCTCGATATGCCAACTTTCCCGCTCGGTTACAAGCAGTTCGACGATCTCGGAGGTCAGCTGGAACTGCTGCTCAAGGCTGCTGATTGCGTCTGCCAGCATGGCCTGATCGAGCGAGCCGCTGAAGATGTGAGTCAGCAGCACGAGGGTTGCCTGATCATAATCCGTATGGCTGGCCAAGGCTTTGTGGCGGGCCCGCATTTCTTGATGAGTGGCTCTGAGTCGGTCAATGTACTCTTCCAGCGCTGCGCGCATTTCACCCATAGTGGCCTGCGTTTGAGTCAAGTCGGGATCCTTGGTGAAAGTCTCCTTCAACAACAGCAGGTCGGGGAAGCCAAGCTCATGCAAGCGCTGCCAGGCGGTCTGCGCCAGGTCGATTTCTGCAAGCAGCCCATCTCGGTGGTAACGCCAGACTTGTCTGCCTGCGTCATCCAGCGTGGGTTCGGTCGTCCCGGTGATGGCGTCGTGCAACTGGTCGATCGTCAGGTAGCCGTTGTATGAATCGGCGGCCAGCGCGTACAGGGCGCCGATTTCACCGAGCAGCGTCAGCGTGCTGTCGTCGAGCTGCAGTGGTTCCTTGGGGCAGTCGGTCGGATCTTCGCTGGCGAGCGTAAACTCGAGCTGTGTCTTGAGTGTGCGGGTCGTGGGCTGGCCGTCGCGGCACTCGGGCAGATATTGCCATTGATCAAGTGCGCGGCGCGCGGCCCGGTCGAAGATGCCCGGGGGGTCGCTTTCCAGTACTCTGGCTGCGTCGACACGACCGGCCTCGTTGACGTTTATTTCCAGCACCACGATGCCCTCGATACACATCAGGATGGCTGGATGCGGATAGGCTGGGGGCGTTCGCTCTACCGGTTGAGCTTCCTGATCGGGTTGCAGACAGGAAGACGCCACGAGGTTGCTGGACAGCCCCGTGGTCAGCAAAGCTGCCAGGATGAAGATTGCAGTTGACCCAGGATTGAAATTTCGCATGATTGTGCTCACCAACGCCAGTTGTCACCAGAGGGTAACGAATGCCCGGTTTTTGCGCAAATCAGCAGGCCGGACGTGAAAATCATACTCAGCCGCAAGGGTTTCGACTCGAGCTCGGGTGGCGTGCCCAGCCCGATTCTTCCCGACGGGCGCATCGTGTCTCTTCCGATTCCCGACCCGCTTTCTCCGCTGCGCTACGGTGATATCGGTCGTGACATTGGTTGCCTGGCTTCGAACCTGACGCGTGGGCGCATCCGGCGCAGTTCACGCGCCCATCTCGATCCTGATCTGGTCGCCGCAGACCGGCCGCGGCATCCGCAATGGCGCCCGATTTTCGGTCAGGCCGGCGCCGCCCAGGGCCATCTGGCACGGCAGGGGGTCGGGCCTGGCGATGTCTTTGTTTTCTTCGGGCTGTTTCGTCGCGCGCTGCGCCAGCGCGGTCGCTGGGTTTTCGACCCGGCGGCTGCCCGCCGACACGTCATCTGGGGCTGGCTGCGTATCGCCGAGATCTGGGCCGTGGACGACTGCGGCGAGCGGGTTCGTCAGTGGGCGGGAGAGCACCCGCATTTTGCGCGGGCACCTGATCCGAACAATACCGTGTACCTGGCAGCGTCGAAGGCTGATGCCGGCGTGTTCGAGCGCGTTGCCAGCCACCGAGTGCTGACCCATCCCGACAGCGAGCGCCCCGGCCTGTGGCGCCTGCCGGAGTGGTTTCGCCCGCGCGCCGGGCGCTGGCCGCTGAGCTATCACCGGCGCAGCAGTCGCTGGCAGCCGCAAGCCGGAGTGACGTTGCTCGAGGCGGTCAGTCGGGGCCAGGAGTTCGTGCTCGACACCCGACATTATCCCGAGGCGCGTTGCTGGCTCGATCAGCTGCTTGACCGGGGGTGACCCCGGGCCGGTGGCGGCTATTGCGCGCTGACGCGCGCCTTGCCGCGATGGGCTGCCTTGTCGAAGGAGTCGATGGTGATCTCGACCAGGGAATCAACCTGCGCCGCCGAAGCGCCTTCGACCTCGATCAGGGTATCGCCCACCCGGGCTTCTCCGCGGCCGGCGTCAAAGCCGGTCAGGTAGACCTCGAGCTGTTGGCCCGGCTCGAAGGCCGGCGTGGCCGTGCGGAAACGCCAGTTGGCAAACAGTCCTTTGCTCATGATTTGCTGCTCCGGTTGCTCAGGCGGTCGGTGGTGTATTCGCGGCCGAAGCCGGTCCAGGCCGAAACCAGGAAGACGATGACCAGCAGCCACCCCTGGAAGACCCAGGGCCAGGCCTGGATGGGAGCGACGACCATGTCGCGGGTGAACCAGTCGTATTGATCGACCAGAGCCACCATTTGCGTATAGCCGACCAGCACGCCGCCGGCCCAGGGGAAGATGTAACCCAGTGCCGAGGTGTTGGCATCAAGAATGTTGGCGCGCCGGTAGCCGTTGATATTGAAGCGTTTGCCGATGGTGGCGACATACGGTGCCACCGCGATTTGCGCCGCGGTGTTGATGGTGATGGCCGCGTTGATCGAAGCGGTGGCGATAACCATCACGACCTCGGCCGAGCGCACTGATCGGGCCAGGGTGCGCAACAGCCAGTCCTGCAGCGCGTGGAAGGCCCCGCCGCGCATCATGATCTGGGCGCCGGCGATCACCAGCAGGATCAGCACCGCCAGGTCGGCGAAGCCGAGTGCCCCGTCATAGAGGCTGCCGCCGACGCCAGCGTCGGCCCCGGCGACCACTTCGACCAGCGGCCAGCTGCCGAAGGTGGCGGCGGCCCAGCCGCCCTCGGCGACATTGAATACCAGCATGTCGGTGCCGGGGGCCAGGCCGAAGACCAGGTTGACGATGATGGCCACGATCAGGCCCCAGGAGATGGCTTCGATGATGTGTCGTCCGGCAATGGCGGTGAAGATGACCGCACCCATCGATACCAGGTGCAGCAGGCCGGCCGGGTTGACCCGGTCGCGGAAGGCTTCAGCCACTTCGGGCGCGATGGCGCGGCCGCTGAACAGTGCGCTGGCGATCACGTAGGCGATCAGCGACAGTATCGCGGCGATGATGGCGTACTTGAAGCGGCTGGCGACCACGCCACCGACGTCGGAATCCTGAGTCACGGCGCTGACGATGGTGGTGTCGGAAACCGGCGCCAGATTATCGCCGAACACGGCGCCGGAGAGAATCGCGCCGAACATGATGACCGGATCGGCGCCGAGCGCGACGCCCGCCGGGAAAAACAGGGCGACAAAGGCGATGACCGTGCCGTAGCCGGTACCGATGCCGGTGGCCAGCAGGGCAGCGAGCAGGAAGGTGATGGCCGGAAACAGCAGCGGCCCGATGCCGCCGATGACGGCCAGCCAGCCGAGGCCGTCGACAAAGGCGCCGACCTGCAGCGTGCCGGCAAACATGCCGGCCCACAGCCAGGCGACGATGGCAGTAACCGCCACCGGCTGGGCCATGCCCTCGAAAACCGTGTCGGCGTAGACTTTCCAGTCGCCCTTGACGAACAGCATGCCCAGGATCAGCCCGACGAGCATGCCGATAATCAGGCCACCAGTGTCGCTGATGCCCATCAGGCCCGACTGGAAAATGGCCCAGACGATGAAAAACAAGATGGGCAGAGCGCTGAGCGCCCGGCCGCCACGAAACTCGATGTTGCCTGTCGGGGCCGTGTCCGGTCCGGCGGTTTCCGGCTGATTCATGTACTCGATTCCCTCTTGGGCTGCAGGTCAGCAGCAATCTGGTGACGATAATCAGCGCCAGAGAATAGCGTTGATCGGCACGGCAGTTCAAGCCGGCGAACCCATGACTGGCTGAATCCACCCGCTCGATCCTGCCGATGGGTTAGATTGAAGGGCAGTGACCGTGTGCGCAAGGATCCAAGGAATGCCTGACATCAAACCACTGGATGGTGACCAGGTCTACCGGCGCTGTCGTGCCGAGACCCTTGACTTCGAAACCACCGCCGATCTCGAAGCGCTGGCCGCGCCGATCGGGCAGGAGCGCCTGCTCGATGCGTTGCGCTTTGGCACCGGCATTGAAAATCACGGTTTCAATCTGTTCGTTCTCGGACCGCGCGGTTTCGACCGCCATACGCCAGTTCAGCGCTTTCTCAAAGACCGCGCCACAAGTCAGCCGGCGCCACCGGACTGGTGCTACGTTCACAACTTTGCTGAACCGAATTGCCCGCAGGCGCTGCAGCTCGATGCAGGCCGGGGTCAGCGCCTGCGTGCGGACATGGACGGTTTTATCGAGGAGCTGCGCACCGGCGTTGCGGCAGTGTTCGAGAGCGAAGAGTATCAGGGCCGGATGCAGGATCTGCAGGAGGAGTTCGAGCAGCGTCAGCGCAAGGGCCTGAGTGCCATCAGCGAGGAGGCGAGTGAGGCCGGTATCGCGCTCGTTTCAACCCCCGGGGGGTTCAGCCTGGCGCCCATGCGCGACGGCGAAGTGCTGGAACCGAAGGAGTACGAAAAGCTGCCCGAAGACGAGCGCAAGGCGGTCGAAGAGAAAATTGCCGAGCTGCAGAAAAAGCTGCAGCAGCAGATTCAACGCGTGCCGGCGCTGCGCAAGGAGCTGCGTGAGCGTGTGCGCAAGCTCAACGAAGAAATGATCGGGCTGGCGCTGGGCGAGCCGGTCGAGGAGCTCAAGCAGCAGTGGTCGGACCATGCGGACGTCAGCGCCTGGATTGATGCCGCGCGCGAGCACGTCATCGAGAATGCCGCGGCCCTGCGTGGCCGCGACGGCAGCGGGCCGCCCGAAGGTTTGCTCGAGCGCTTTCGCGTCAATCTGCTGATCGACAACTCCCGGGCCGAGGGTGCGCCGGTCGTCTACGAGGACCTGCCGGGCCACCATCATCTGGTCGGCAGCATCGAATACCAGATGCGCGAGGGGGCGCTGTATACCGATGTATCCCGGATTCGGCCCGGCGCCCTCCACCGGGCCAACGGCGGCTATCTGATCATCGACGCTGAACGCGTGCTCTCGCAACCGCTGGCGTGGCAGAGTCTCAAGCGCGCGCTTTTTTCCAGCGATGTGCGCATCGAATCGCTGGAGCGGCTCTACGGCATGGTCAGCACCACCAGCCTGCAGCCGGAAAGCATTCCGCTCTCGCTCAAGGTGGTGCTGGTCGGCGAGCGGCTGCTCTACTATCTGCTGGCGCAGCATGATCCGGACTTTCTCGAGCTGTTCAAGGTCGAGGCCGACTTTGAAGACCACATCGAGCGCAGCGATGCCAATCACATGCTCTATGCACGCATGCTCGCTGATCTGGCGCGACGCAGCGATTGTCCGCCGCTCGATCGCAGCGCCGTGGCGCGCATGATCGAGCACGCCAGCCGCCTGGCCGATGATCAGCGCAAGCTCAGCGCCAACGATCGGGTGCTGCGTGACGTACTCGCCGAGGCCGGCTACCTGGCCGGCCAGGCATCGTCGGATACCGTCAGCGGCGAGCACGTGGAGCAGGCCATCGAGCAGCGCAACGTGCGCGCCGGGCGTATGCGTGAGGCCAGCCTCGAGCAGATCAACCGCGGCACCGTCATGATCTCGACCGAGGGCAGAGCCTGCGGTCAGGTCAACGGCCTGTCGGTGCTTCAGCTCGGCGATTTCCGCTTTGGCCGGCCAGCGCGCATTACCGCGACCGCACGCCCCGGCCGTGGTCAGGTGGTTGACATCGAGCGCGAGGTCAAGCTCGGCGGGCCCATCCACAGTAAGGGCGTGCTGATCTTGTCGCGCTTCATCGCCAACCGCTACGCGCCCGATTCCGAGCTCTCGCTTGCGGCCAGCATCGTCTTCGAGCAGAGCTACGGCGGCATCGACGGCGATTCTGCTTCGCTGGCCGAAGCCTGCGCGCTGCTTTCGGCGGTCGCCGATGTGCCGCTGGCGCAATCGCTGGCGATGACCGGCTCGATCAATCAGCACGGCCAGGTCCAGGCTGTGGGCGGCGTCAATGAAAAGATCGAGGGTTTCTTCGACGTCTGCGAACAGGCGGGTGAGCTTGATGGGCACGGCGTGCTCATCCCCGCCGCGAACGTCGAGCACCTGATGGTCGCGTCGAGGGTTCGTCAGGCCCTCGCCGATGGTCGCTTCCGGATCTACGCCGTCAAAACGGTGGACGATGCACTGGCGCTGCTGTCGGGGCTGCCTGCGGGTGGGCGTGATGATGAGGGTGAATTCGCTGCCGACAGCTTCAATCGTCGCGTGGCCGATCGCTTGCAGGCATTTGCACGCGTGGCGCGCAAGCGTGGCGACAACGCGGAGCATGAGGCGAGGAATCGTGGCAATGACGCCTGAGCGCAAGCAGCGCCACGCGCGTGCTCCCGAGCGCAACAGCGACGGCCGGCCGGGGCGGATCATCGTGGTTGTTGACGCCTCGGCCGAGGCGTTGATGGCGTTGCGCTCGGCGGCGGCCATGGCCGCACAGCAGCGCCTGCCGCTGCTGGCCGTGATTGCCGATGAACCGGCACGAGCGCGCAGCGCCGCCTATCCGTTTGCCTGCGAGGTGGGCGCGCTCTCGGGCGCAATCCGACCGCTCGACCGCGCCGTGGTGGCGCGTCGCCTCAACCCCGGCGCCACCGAGATTCGGCGCATCATCGAGCGGGTCACTCGCCAGGCCAGGGTTTCCTGGGAGGCAATGGTGGTTCGCGAGCACCTGATCGACGAGGTGCTGGCGGTGTCCGGGCGCGATGATCTGCTGATGCTCGACCACGCCACGCCCCTGGTGCGCCCCGGAAGCAGCCTGGCCGCTGCCGCGCTGCGGCTGGCGCGCGCCGCCGAGGGCAGTGTGCAGATCAGCGTGACGGCCACCGCACGCCACCGTGGCCGGGTTGCGGTGCTGGTTGAGGATGCGGCTGCCGGCCCGGCACTGCTGGGCGCGGCCACGGCCCGGGCGCAATTGACTGCGCGCCGGCTCGTTGTGCTGGCCGCCCCGGATGCGGATAGGCGTGCGCACGCCCGGCTGACAGAGTTGGCCGCCAGCGCGCGCGTGCGCAGTCTGGCGAACCTGACCACCGGCGAGCTGCTGCGCGCTCTGGCCGAAGAACACGCCGCCGAACTGATGGTGGCCCGCGGCGGCGCCTGGCTCGAGTCACCCGCTGCCGAGCGTCTGCTGGCGCGCTGGCGCCTGCCGGTGCTGGTCGCTCCCGCCGGTATCGCCGACTAGTCGAGCACGAGCTCTTCGGCCGGCGCGCGCAGGTTGTAGCGCGAGGCCATGGCAGCACCATAAGCGCCGGCATTGGCCACCATCAGCACGTCGCCCTCGAATGACTCCGGCAGCAGCCGGTCGAGGCCGAGGATATCGCCGGTCTCGCAGATCGGGCCGACGATGTTGTAGACCTGATCGCCGGGCTCGTCGAGCCGGGTGAGGCTGACGATTTCATGCCAGGCGCCGTAAAGCGCTGGCCGGATGAGCGAGTTCATGCCGGTAGCCACACCGACATAGCGCACCCCGCCCTTGCTCTTGGTCTGTGTCACTCGCGCCAACAGCACTCCCGCCGGCGAGATGACATAGCGGCCCGGCTCGATCCAGACCTGGACCGAGCGCGGCAACTGCTGCTTGAGCTCGGCCAGTCCGCCGTCCAGCGCCGTGGTATCCAGCGGCAGCTCATCGGCGCGGTCGGGCACGCCCAGGCCGCCGCCAAGGTTGATGATTTCGACCGAATCGATGCGGCGGGCGGCCTCGCCCAGGGTTTCCAGGCTGCGATGCCAGTTGTCAGCGTGCATGATCCCCGAGCCGGTGTGCGCATGCAGGCCGCGAATGCGGATGTCGTGGGCACGGCACAGGGTCTGCGCGCGCTCGAGCTGGCTCAAGGGAATGCCGAACTTGGAGTGGCTGCCGGCTGTGCGTACCAGCTTGTGGTGCCCCAGGCCGGAGCCGGGGTCGAGGCGAAGAAAGACCGACTGCCCGGCCAGATCATGGCCCCAGTGTTCAAGCGCGTGCAGGTTGTCGATGGTCAGCAACAGGCCCATGGCTACCGCTTGGCGGTATTCCGCTCGCGGCGCGAAATTGGGTGTGAACAGGATATCGCCCGGCGTCAGCCCCGGTGCCTGTGCCAGCGCGTGACGGGCCTCGGCAAGGGACACGCATTCGATACCCAGACCTTCGGAGACCGCGGTTTGCAGCACCGCCGGGTGCGGGTTGGCCTTCATCGAATACAGCACATGATCGACCGAGTTGAGGCGGCACAGGCGCTGACAGGCATCACGCACCGTCGGCAGGTGGTAGACGTAGGCGCTGTCGCGATCTTCCATCAGGGCAAGCAGCTCGTTGCGGCGCGATTGCCACCACGGTGCGGTGGCAATCGGCGCGCTCTCGTCGCGGAACAGCTGCTCGAACGTTGGCCCGAACACCGAGTCGCCGCCGACGCCGCCGGGGATGACCTGCTGATGCAGCTGCTGCACCAGACGCTCGGCATGGCGGGATTCCACTACAAAGGTCAGATTGAGATCATTGGCCGCCTGACTGACCTGAAAGATGCGTCGCTGCTCGAAGACCTCCAGCGCAGGGCCAAGCCGGTGCAGGATCGTGCGAATGCCCAGCCCGACGAGGCTGACGGTCGCGCAGTCGGTCAGGATCTCGGTTTTGCACAAGCGGTTGAGCTGGCGGCCCAGCTCATCGAGCATGGCCTGGTCGGCGGCATTGGCGTTGGCGTCGAGCGTGAGGGTGACGTTGGACTCGGATGTCGAGATCTGGTCGACCGACAGGCCCAGCCGGCGAAACACTTCGAAGACCGAGGCAAGAAAGCCGACCTGTTGCCACATGCCGATATCCTCAAGCGAGATCAGCGTGATCGGCTGGCGCTGGACGATCGCCTTGACCTGGGCGCCGTGCTCCTTGATCGCAGGGGTGATGCGCGTGCCCTCGATGTCGGGCCGGTCGGTCTGGGCCATGTGAATTGCGATGCCATGCGCCTGTGCCGGTGCCAGGGCCGCCGGGTGCAAAGCCTTGGCACCCATGGCCGCCAGCTCCTGTGCTTCTCTGAAGCCCACTTGCTTCAGCAGGCGTGCGCCGGGCACGCGGCGCGGGTCAGCCGAAAACAGGCCCGGGATATCGGAGAAGATGTCAACGCGCTCTGCGCTCAGCACGGCGGCCAGACCGGTCGCCGAGGTGTCCGAGCCGCCGCGGCCGAGCAGAACCGTCTCGCCGGCGGGATTGGCGGCGACAAAGCCCGGCATCACCCAGATACCCGCTTCGTTTGCCAGGCGGTCGGCCAGGTCGGGGTCTGGCAGCGCTCGGCAGCGAGCGGAAAGATAGCAGGCGCGGCGACTGCGCTGCTCGCCTGCATCGCTGGTCAGCGCCCTGCCGCTGTCGAGCCAGCGGACGTCGTCGGCAGCACGCGCGAGCCTGGCGACCGCCAGCCGGCTGGAGAGCAGCTCGCCGAAGGCCAGCAGCCGGGCCTGGTCGGCCGGCTCACCGGCGTTGAAGCCTTGCTCGACAAGGTTGCGCAACGCGCTCAGTGTCTTGTCGAGGCTGTCGGCAGGCAGGCCCAGGGCGCTCAGCAGCTCGCGGTGCCGGCGCTCGATTTCGGCGAGCAGGGCTGCGGGGTCGGTGCTGCTGTCGATGTAGTCCTGGATCAGGTCGGTGATGCCGCGCAGCGCCGAGACCACAACGACCACTTTCAGCCCCTGTTTTCGCGCCAGCTCGACCTGCTCAACAATGCGCGGCCAGTTTTCGGCCTGTGCAACCGAACTGCCGCCAAATTTCAGGACGCGCCATGTGCTGGTTTGAGTGCCTGGAATTGTATTCATTACGTTATGCCGTTGAGGTGGATTCGCTGATTTGATCAAAATCCGCTATTCTGGCCGAAAAATGGGTCCGGATCCGTTCTTACAGGAGTGCAGGCTTCCGGAATTCTACGTGATAGTGCGAACATGAACAGCGTCACGGTCAGCAAGGGGAAAAGTCGATCAGCTTCAGCCAGTGATGTCGGGCGGGTACGGCGTGAGAATCAGGACGCGGTACTGGCCGACGAGCCGCTGGGCCTGTGGCTGGTGGCCGACGGCATGGGCGGCCACGCTGGCGGCGCCCGGGCCAGCTGTACGGCCCGGGATACGATTCGCGACCAGGTTCGCCGGGGCGGGGAGTTGGCCGATGCCGTTCTTGCCGCACACCACGCCATTCGCTCCGGGCAGCGCGAGCAGCCCGAGTTCAACGATATGGGTACAACCATCGTGGCGCTGCTGGAGCAACAGGGCCGCTATCAGATCTGCTGGGTAGGTGACAGTCGCGCCTATCGGTTTCGGCCCGACGGCAAGCGCCTGGAGATGCTCACCAGTGACCACAATGTGGCTGGCGTGCTGGTGGCCTCGGGTGCGCTGACGCCAGAGCAGGCCACTCGGCATCCACAGCGCCATGTGTTGACCGATTGTCTCGGGCTGAACGGAGAGGCCGCCCCGCGCATCGATACCATTCACGGCCAATGGCAGCCCGGCGACATGATTCTGTTGTGTTCCGACGGCCTGTCGGGTGAGCTCAGTGACGCCGAGATGGAGAGGATCGTGCGCTCCAGTCAGGCTGGAGATGCACAGCAGCTGGTCGACACGCTGTTGCAGGGCGCCCTGGCCTCGGGGGCGCGCGATAATGTGTCGGCGATCGTGGTGGCGGCGCCACCGGGCCTGCCGGGCCGGCGCTCGCGCTGGAAGTGGCCCTTCGGTAAGATAGGGCAATAATGGAGTGCAATGACATGAGCAGCGAAAACGGACGCAGCAGCCGCAAGGATCAGGGACCTCAGGGAACGCAGGTATTCAGCCGCGATGAGGTCAGCCAGCTGATCGAGGAGGCGGCGAGCGATCCGGTGTCGGGTTCACGCGCGCAGCTGACCGGCCTGAGCGCAGGAGTCAGCGTACAGTCGTTTGCGCTCAGTTCCAGCCGGATCATCGTCGGTCGGGCCGAAAGCTGTGATCTGAAGCTCGACGAGTCCAGCGTTTCTTCCGAGCACGCGCGGCTGGTGCGGGATTCGGCCGGCTGGCGCGTGGTCAACCTGTTGTCGACCAACGGCACTTTCGTCAACGATCGCAAGATCTCGAGTTCGGCACTGGCCAGCGGCGACCGGGTGCGCTTCGGTCGCGTGGAGTTCCGCTTCTTCGATCCGGATGATTCGCCGGAGGCTGCCGGGCACGACAGCCCGCGATGGCTGCCCTGGGCGGCGGTTGCCGCCGCTGCGGTCGTCGTGGCCGCGGCAGTCTACTGGCTTATCTAGGCGGGCACGGGGTCTGCGGCCGGGGCCGGGCTCAGGCCGGCGCACCCTTGTAGGTACCCAGCACCACCACGGTTTTCCCGGAAGCGCGGATCATGCCTTCTTCTTCGAGGTTTTTCATCACTCGCCCGGCCATTTCCCGCGAGCAACCCACGATGCGGCTCAGCTCCTGGCGCGTGATCTTGATCTGCGTGCCTTCGGGGTGGGAAATCGCGTCCGGTTCGCTGCACAGGTCGATCAAGGCCTTGGCGATGCGGCCCTGGGTATCCAGGAAGGCCAGATGGAAGACCTTGCGCCGAGTGTGGAGCAGGCGCTGGGCCAGCTTGGAGCCGATGGCCGTGAGGATGTCGATGGCGTGGTCGCGTAGCTCGTTGTCCAGCGCCTGGCGCAGGCGGTCGTAGGATACTTCGGCGACTTCGCACTTGCTGCGTGTGCGTACCAGCGATTCGCGCTGCGATGGCTTCATGAAAAGCCCCATTTCGCCGATGAAATCGCCCGGGTTGAGGTAGCTGAGGATCAGCTCGCGGCCGTCATCGCCTTCGGTCGAAACCGATACCGATCCTTCGATGATATAGAGCAGGCTGTCGCCCGAGTCGCCCGGTCGCATGACGGTGGTCTTGGCCGGGTAGTGCTGGCGCTGGCAGATGGAAAGAAACCGGTCCATAGCTCCGCGGTCAATTGGGTAAAACTGGAAATCTCTCATCACGTGTTCTGGTTTGAATGGTATGGATGCTTTTCGTTCCAGCGATCACGCGGGAACCCCTTGGAACCAGGGCATGCCCTGATGCGGCTGCCGACAATTTTGCCCCCGGGTTGTGACTCGCGTCAAACCCGGGATTATGCCGACTTCGGAAGTGTAACGGATTTCAGGGTGGAAACGGAGATGGACAATGATTGATAATCAGCGCGTTTACACCGGCGCCGGCACAGGTACTCAAACAGCAATGGCTTCTCGTCGCATCAAGCTGCACGGCTTCAATAATCTGACCAAGGCACTCAGTTTCAATATCTACGATCTGTGCTTTGCCACCTCTTCGACCGAGCGCGAGGAGTATATAGCCTATATCGATGAGGCCTACAACGCTGAGCGTCTGACCCGGATCCTTACCGATGTGTCCGAGATCATCGGGGCCAATATTCTCAACATCGCCCGGCAGAACTACGAGCCGCAGGGCGCGAGCGTGACCATGCTGATTGCCGAGGAGCCGGTCGATGGCGCCGCAGCCGGCGGATCAGCCGTACCAGGCCCGCTGCCGGAGTCGGTTGTGGGGCATCTGGACAAAAGCCATATCACCGCTCATACCTATCCCGAAAGCCATCCCCGCGACGGTATTTGCACGTTCCGTGCTGATATCGATGTTGCCACCTGTGGCGTGATTTCACCGCTCAAGGCGCTCAATTACCTGATTCACAGCTTCGAGTCGGACATCGTCACGGTCGACTACCGGGTGCGAGGTTTCACCCGGGACGTGCGCGGGCGCAAGCATTTCATCGACCACAAGATCACCTCCATTCAGGACTATCTGAGTCGCGATACCAAACGTGGCTACGAGATGATCGACGTCAACGTCTATCAGGACAATCTGTTCCACACCAAGATGCGGCTCAAGGAGTTCGAGCTGGATAATTATCTGTTCGGCAGCAACGCCGGCGAGCTCGACAAGCGCGAGCGCAACCGCGTTGAAAAGCGCCTGCGCAAGGAAATGCAGGAGCTGTTCTACGGGCGGAACCTGTAGCGAACCACACCCGTGATCCGTGGCGCGGTGCGCCGGAAGGTCACGGAATGCATGCCGAGCTCCGCCGGCGCATCGGGCTAGCCCAGCGGGTCATCGATCGCGCTCACGATCCATTCGCGCAGGCTGGCGGCCTCTTCCGGGCCCAGGCCGGTTCGGCTCGACAGCTCGGCGGCGGTGATGGCGCTATCGTCGGCCCGGGCTGCCAGGAAACCATGGTCGCTCAGCCACTGCTCCAGCGCCTCGATGGTGTCGGCTCGGAAGCGCTTCACGCGACCGTCGAGCAGGCCATCGATCAGAGCCTGGGGGTGGCCGTCGACCCGCTCGAGCAGATCGAGCACGCGCGGCATGAAGGTATCGGTGATTTGTCCGAAGGCGGCCAGCGTGGCGGCGTCGACCGGACGATGATGGCGCTCGCGCCAGTCATCGAGGATCAGCCCGGCCGCCCGGCAGCGTCGTTCGAGCATCTCGCATTCGCTGGCGTCAAACAGTCTGTCGCCGGTGTCGCTGTCGAGATGCCCCGCGAGTTCGCCGACCCGCGACAGTTCCAGGCGCATCAGCCGTGCGGCCAGTGAGAGATCGTCGTGCAGCAGGTGGAAGACCTCGATCATGCCGCTGCCGAGCCACGGCCGAATTGGTCCGATGGCCGCTTTTCTCGCCCAGGTCTGGGGCGTGCTTTCGCCGGGCTCGGGCACCTCGCGTTTGCGCCGCTCACCTTCGGGCATGCGCAGCTCGAGCGGCTCGATCTGGTCGCGTCTGACTTCGGCCATGTCGATGATGTGAGGCTTCGGCCCGTCTTCGATCCAGGATGCCCAGGCGGCGGCTTCGTCACCCTGGGCGGTCAGATAGAACATCTGCCGACCGTCACTGGCGATGTCCTGGATCGACTGGACCACCAGGCGATAACGATCGGGATCGGAAGTGGTGAGCACTTCGTCCATGAAGACCGGCAGCGGTTCGCGGTTGTGCTCGGCCTGCTCGATCCAGGCCAGGCGGACGGCCAGCAGGAGCTGTGCGCGCGTGGCGGTGGAAAGCTCGGACAGGGCGCGGCCCTGTTCGGCGCGGGCGTCGAAAGCCTCGAAGCGTTCGCCGCGAAAGCGCAGTCGATAGCGATGATGGGTAAAGCGCTCGAACCAGTAGCCCGCCCGCCTGAGCGCGGCCGGTTCGTTGTCGGCCTGGTGTGCCATGCGCACGTCTTCGATCAGGGCCTGACCGACGGCTGCGAGCACGTGCTCATCGAAGTCGTTGGCCAGAGCCTCGCGCTGGCGCTCGAATTCTCCGGTCAGCTGCCATAGCTCGCGGCGATCGAGCAGATCTTCATGACGGGTATGGATGGTGGCGATGCGCCGGTTGAGCTCATCACGACGGTCCACCTTTTCGGCCAGGCTCTGGTGCTGCTGTGTCAGCTCGTCGCGTTGTTGTTTGCGCGCCTGCTCGAGCAGGGCCGTGTCTGTGCCGAGCCGCTGTTCAAGGCGGGCGATTTCCAGTGAGGCCGCACGGCGCTGGTGTTCAAGCTGGCGCCACTCCTCGTGCTGATCAATGCGCTTGACCAGGGTTTCGCGGTCGTCGCTGCCGATGCTGATCTGGGCGAACAGCTGCTGCCGACGCTGGCGCAGCATGTCGATATCGGCCTCGAGTTCGCCGATGCGGTGATGGTGCGCCTGGATCTCGTTGTGCAGTTCGGCGCTGGTGCGCATGCGCGGCGCCAGCTGGTGCAGTATCGCGGCCAGATCGCGGCTGGAGAACTTCGGCGTCAGCTCGAAACCATGGTGTGCGAGCAATTTGACCGCCTGCTTGCGGCTGGCTGCCTGGGCCGATCGATCGTGTTCGAGCGCCTGCTTGTGGCCGGCAACGGTCTGGTCGGCCTGCTGCCAGTCATGCAGCTGCCGCGCCCACAGCAGAAAGCTGGTTTCCAGCCGGGGTTCGGTCGTCAGCCCGGCCGCCTTGCTGCTGGACTGAAGCTGTTCGAGGGCCTGCTCGAGCCGGCTGCGCGCTTCGTTGAGCCGCGTGCGCAGATCACCGGCGTGGTTGTGCTGAACCTGACGATGCGTGGCCGCTTCGAATTCCTGTTCGAGACGGTCCAGCCGGGTCTCGACCTCCTCCTCGCTCCAGCCCAGCGGCGGCTCGACGCCGGTTGCATGAAAGCGCGAACGCGCGCCGGTGAGGTAGCGATAGCGCATCACGAAGCGCCACAGAAGAAAGGCCGGCACTCCGACCGCCAGCAGAATGAGCAGGACAAGTTCGCCAAACGGCTCGATTTCGCGCGGACCCAGCAGCCGCCAGCCCGCCAGCGCACCGGTAATCGACAGGCCGCTCCACAGCAGACCCTCGAGGCCACTCAGACGCGCATGCTCCAGCCACTCCATCAGTGTGTCGCGCGCTGATCGCAGCTGCTCCGGCGTGTCTTCGGCACGGTCCCGGGGGACGTGAAGGCAGGCCAGTTCGCCGCTGATCGAGCGCACTCTTTCGCGCTGATCGAGCACCTTTTCGACGCGCTGTTCGAAGGCCTGAAGCTGCGTCAGCGTCAGCTGAGGCTGGGTCTCGGGCTTGAGGTCGCCGAGGCGCTCGGCCGTGGTTTCGCGCTGCCGCATGCTCTGATCGAGCGCGGCGGCATGCTGGTCGATCCGGCGCTCGATATCGGCAAGCTCATCGCGGCGGTCGGCCAGCTCGGCCTGAAGGGCCTCGAGCTGCTGCGGATCAGCGCCGCCGCTGCTGTCCAGGCGCGACTGCGCTGTTTTCAGTGCCTGGCGCGTGAGGTCGAGGTCGCGATTGCGCTGCTCGATCTGCTCCTCGATCTGATCGAGGCGGGTCAGCTCATCGCCGTGCAGACGCTCCATGCCGCCGGGAAATTCCTCGATCAGCGTGTTCTCGAGCGCGTTGCGAGCAGCAATGGCATCTGCCAGCGCCAGCGCATCCTCACAGGCACGCAGTTGCCCCGCCGCCTGGCCGGTTTCCTCCAGCTCATGCTGCAGCATCGTGAGGGTGTCGAGTTCGTCTTTGAGCTCGGCGTATTCCTTCTGCTTGTCATCGATTGCGCGCGCCAGATCAAGTAGCTCCCGGGCGCGCTTTTGCGGCCGCGGAAGCGATGCCAGCGGCGGTTGTTCGAGCAGGGCGTCAAGATCGTAGCCGCCGGCCAGCAGCGTGCGGATCTGCGCGGCGATGTGGGCATCGGTATCGCCAAGTCGTGCCAGGTCTTCGGAGCTGATCAGGTAGGCGCCGACGTTTTCGCTGCCCGGCAGGCGCGGCGGCGGGGCTGGCTCACCGTTGTCAAACCAGCTGACCTGTGCGCCGTGACGCTCGCACTCCAGGGTGGTGTCGCCGCTGCGCCAGCGCGCCCGGATATGGCAGTAAGCCGGCGTCAGCTCCGGATAGAGCAGCGCGCGGACCGCACGAATGATGCTGGATTTGCCCGAGGCATTGGGGCCGGTGATGAAATTGATCGCGTCGGCATCGAACGCGACCGACAGCGGCTCCGCAAGCCCGGCCAGGTGGTGAATATCGAGGCGTTCGAGTTTCATTGTGCGCGCTCGCGCTGGGCGATCAGCCGAGTCAGTGCTGAGCGGGCGGCGCGCTTGAGCCACGCAGCCACGGCGGCATCATCCGGATCGGCGTGCAGCGGCTGGAACTCGCGGGCGCCGACGGTGGTGGCCATGGATTGCCGCGCCAGCCGGACCAGGCGCTGATATTCATCGCTGTCTGGGGACTCCAGCGCCAGCAGTCGCCGCGCCAGCAGCCCGCAGGGATCGCTGCGACCCGACAACTGTTCCAGGTCGAGCCTGGGCAGGATGCGGCACTCGATGCGCTGAACGAAACAGTGAACACCCTGTTCATTCCAGCTGCGGTGGTCGCCGGCCAGCTCAGCGGCGGCTTCTTCGATTCTGATGGCAGCCGTAGAATGGCCCGCAAGCGTCAGCCGCAGCCCCATGGCGGTGGGTGCGATGTCCTTGGCGACCAGCGACCTGACCTGCTTGCGGGCGGCAGCCAGAATGCGCTCGCTCAGCATTGCCGCATCTTCGACATCACTGCAGTCGATGGTCATGGCTTCGTAGCGCAGCGGCGCCAGCGTCAGCTGGTCAGCGGTGATGCCCTGGTCGTCGATCCGGATCAGCCAGGGGCCGCGCGATCCGGTCTCCGATGCCCGCAGCGCGGTGATCGAACCAAGGTAGCCCATCGGTCGATCTCCATCGAGCTCGTCGGGGCGGTGGACGTGGCCCAGCAGCCAGGCGTCAACGGGGGCCGCTTCCAGCTCGCGCCGGCTGACCGGCGCATAAGGACTGTCGGGCTGGTCGAGGTCGCAGTGGAGCAGGCCGATGAGGGGGCCGTCCGGCGACAGGGCCGGCAGATCCGGCAGCGGGCTCTGGCGGACCTGCGCACGCGGGAAGGACCAGCCCAGCACCGTGATGTCGTTGACCTTTTGTGTCTGCCACTGCCCGTTGCGGCCCAGCAGCTCCAGCGCGTCGATTTCATCGGCCAGCCGTGGCAGCACTTCGGTGTCGTGGTTGCCTGCGACCGCCAGGATACGGATTCCGCTGGCCGCCAGCTTCTGCACCCCGGCCTTGAGCTGGCCGTAGGCGACAAAGAAATCCCGCTCCTGATCAACGAGATCGCCGGCCAGCAGCACCGCATCGACGCGGTGCTGCACCGCCGCATCAACAGCGCGCGACCATGCGATGTCCGGGCCCAGCTGCTGGCGCCTGGCATGGAGATCGTCGGGAATCGCCGCGGGCGGGCGCCCCAGGTGCATGTCACCGATGGCAAGCAGGTTGGTCAAGTCGTCCCCGGTTGGTTGCTTCAACCGGTCAACATAAAGGATTCAAGGCGGGGCGACAAGACAGCGCCCGGCTTTTACCGACCGTGGCTGCAGGAGTGATCCCGGCCGGCAAGGCTCAACGCGTCCTGCTCTGCTTCCAGCGCCTCGGCGGCTTCCATCCACTCGCTTTCGATGGCCGCCAGCGACTGTTTGAGCTCGGCCTGACGGGCGAGAGTGTCTTGCAGTTCGCCAGACCGGTCTTCCTGGTAGAGCGTTGCGTCTGCAAGTCGGGCTTCAATGTCTTCCAGGGCGGCTGAGGCGGTTTCCAGTTTGCGGTCGAGTTTCTGCACCCGGTTCTGCAATGGTTTGAGGCGGGCGCGCTGAGCTGCGCGGTCGCGGCGCTGTGCCTTGCGTGATTCGGGCAAGCGGCCGTTGGCGCTGGCGCTGTTCTCGGCGGTGGCCCCGGGCGCTTCGCCCTCGGGTGAGCGCTCCTTGAGCCAGCGTCGGTAGTCGTCGAGGTCGCCCTTGAAGCTGCGCAGGCTGCCATCGGCCACCAGCCAGTAGTCATCCACGGTATTGCGCAGCAGATGGCGATCGTGCGAGACGGTGACGACGGCACCTTCGAAGCCCTGCATGGCGACGGTCAGGGCATGGCGCATGTCCAGATCGAGATGGTTTGTCGGCTCATCGAGCAAGAGCAGGTTGGGTGAGCGCCAGACCAGCAAAGCAAGCACCAGCCGCGCTTTTTCGCCGCCGGAGAACGGTCCTACTGCTGCGGTGGCCATGTCGCCGCGAAAGTCGAAGCCGCCGAGAAAGTCGCGCAGGTTCTGCTCGCGCTCATCCGGAGCGATGCGCTGCAGATGGGTCACCGGGCTGGCCTCCACGTCGAGCTGTTCGAGCTGGTGCTGGGCGAAATAGCCGATCGCCAGGTTGCGGCTGGCGGTAATGGTCCCGGCCAGCGGCTCGAGTTCGCCGGCCAGCGCCCGCACCAGCGTGGACTTGCCCGCACCATTGAGGCCGAGCAGGGCCACGCGATCGCCCGGCGCGAGGCTGGTGCTGACCCCGTCGAGGATGGTGGTCTGGCCGTAGCCCAGACGCACCTGGTCGAGGTGGATCAGCGGGCTGGCCGCGCGCGGTGGCTCGGGAAAAGCAAAGTCAAAGGGCGAGTCGATATGCGCGGGCGCCACCTTTTCCATGCGTTCCATGGCCTTGATGCGGCTCTGTGCTGCCCGCGCCTTGGTAGCCTTGGCGCGGAAGCGGTCGATGAACCTCTGCATGTGCGCGATTTCGCGCTGCTGCTTTTCGAAACTGGCCTGCTGCTGTGCCAGGCGCTCGGCACGTTGACGCTCGAATTCGCTGTAGCCCCCGGTGTACTGGTGCAGCCCGCGGTGCTCGATGTGGATGATCGAGGAGACCACGTTGTCGAGAAAATCGCGATCGTGGGAAATTACCACCAGGGTGCCGTCATAGCGTTTCAGCCAGCTTTCGAGCCAGACCACGGTTTCCATGTCGAGGTGGTTGGTTGGCTCATCGAGCAGCAGCAGGGCTGAAGGGGTCATCAGGGCCCGGGCCAGGCTCAGCCGAATGCGCCAGCCGCCCGAGAAGCTGCCCACCGGGCGTTGGTGTGCATCAGGCAAAAAACCCAGGCCGTTGAGCAGTGCGCCGGCCCGCGCGAGAGCGGTATAGCTGCCGGCCTCGTCCAGGCGAGCGTGCGCGGTCGCAATGGCGTGGCCATCGGCATGCGTTTCGGCACGCTCCAGGCGGGTTTCGGCTGCGCGCAGATCCGCATCGCCGTCGATCACGTATTCGATGGCCGGTCGTTCCAGGTCGCCGATTTCCTGGGCCATGTAACCGATGGTCCAGTCATCGGGCACTGACGCTTCGCCCTGATCGACGCTCATTCGGCCCAACAGCAGGCTGAACAGACTCGACTTGCCGCTGCCGTTGGCGCCGACCAGCCCGACCTTGTGGCCGGGGTGAATTGTGGCCGAAGCGTCTTCGAGCAGCGGCTCGGGGCCGTGGCGCAGGGTGATTCCGGAAAGTTGGATCATTGGGGTTGTTGGCAGGTTGGCTGGTTGCGAATGTCGGACGATAGCGATGCTGGCCGCGTATGGTAGCGCAGTAAAATTGCGCGCAAACCAGCAAACCAGCAAACCAGCAAACCAGCAAACCAGCAAACCAGCATGAACTACCGTCTCCGCCATCACCCCCGCGCCCGGCGCGTCAAGCTGCGCATCGAGCGCGATGGCGCCCTGGTGGTCACCGCACCCGCTCGGGTGCGTCGCAGCGAGATCGATCGTTTCGTCAAGGCCCAGGAAGCCTGGATCGCGCAGGTGCGCGCGCGCCTGGCAAGCCAGCGTCAAAGTCGGGATCCGGCAACCAGCGGGCTTCGCCCGGCCCGCCTCGACCTGCCGGCGATCGGCGAGCAGTGGGCGGTGATTTACGGCCCACATGGAGCAGGTTCGGTGGATCGTTGCCGCGCTGAACAGGTCGTCCATCTGCCCGAGGCCGAAGCGGAGGAGCAGATTGCGCGTCGTCTTCAAGCCTGGCTCAAGCAGCGGGCGCGGGCAAGCCTGACGCCGTGGGTCCAGGCGCTGTCCGCGCAGCACGGCCTGAATCCGGGCTGCCTCAGTTTTCGCAATCAGAAAACGCGCTGGGGCAGCTGCTCATCCCGCGGCAATATCTCGCTCAACGCGCGGCTGCTGCTGTGCTCGCCCGAAGCCTGCCGCTACGTGCTGATTCACGAGCTGGTGCACCTGGAGCACCCGAACCATTCGCCCGCTTTCTGGCGCCGCGTCGGTGAGCTATGCCCGGGCTATCGCCAGCACATGCAAGAACTCAAGATCGTCTCGAATCGACTGCCCGACTGGGTGACGGCAAGCTGACCACGAGCGACGACACCAGTACCAAGCACCAATTTTCAAACATTTCTCGATGTCCCATGCTTGAATGATCGAAGCCAATTCCGGCTTCGCTCGTCGGGGGGCCACTTCGGGTTCGCAGGTGGCTCGGCTCCCCGTTCAGGTCATTCAAAAATCGAGACTTCGGATTTGTTTGGGATTTGGTGCTTGTGATCCGGGCATTTCGAGTTCGAATCGCCGGCTCGATCGGCTGAGCCACCCCCGTAAAAAGGAAACGCGGCCAGCGGCCGCGTTTCCAGAGCACTGAGTTCGATGCTGCCGATCAGTGCGTCAGCAGCGGTGCGATCACCAGGCTGACGATGGCCATGACGTTGATCAGGATGTTCATCGACGGGCCGGAGGTGTCCTTGAGCGGGTCGCCCACGGTGTCGCCGACCACATTGGCCTTGTGCGCTTCCGAGCCCTTGCCGCCGAAGTGGCCCTTTTCGACGTACTTCTTGGCGTTGTCCCAGGCGCCGCCGGCGTTGGCCATGGTCAGCGCCAGCAGAACGCAGCCCAGCAGCGCGCCGCCGAGCATGCCACCCAGCGCCTCGGCGCCCAGACCAAAGCCGATGACCACCGGGCCCAGCACGGCCAGCGCGGCCGGCAGCATCATGCGCTTGATGGCAGATGTCGTGGCGATGTCGACACAGCGCGGCGCGTCGGGCTCGGCCTTGCCGTCGAGCAGGCCGGGGATTTCGCGGAACTGGCGGCGGATTTCGGTGATCATTTCGAAGGCGGCGTCGCCGACGGCGGTCATGGTGATGGCCGCGACCAGAAACGGGAAAATGCCGCCGATGAACATGCCGATGAGCACGTTGGGATCGGAGATTTCCAGCGAAAAGTCGGGCATGCGGTGGCTGACTTCGGCGATATAGGCCGAGATCAGGGTCAGCGCCGCCATGGCGGCAGCCCCGATGGCAAAGCCCTTGCCGATGGCGGCCGTGGTGTTGCCGAGCTCGTCGAGCGAGTCGGTGATCTTGCGGGTTTCCTCGCCCAGGCCGGCCATCTCGGCGATGCCGCCGGCGTTGTCGGCCACGGGGCCGTAGGCGTCGATGGCCATCGTCATGCCGACCGTGGCCAGCATGGCAACCGCGGCGATACCCACACCGTACAGACCGGCCGCAGCGTTTGCCACGAAGATCATCACACAGATTGCAAGCACCGGAATGACCACTGAGCGCATGCCGGTGGACAGTCCGGAAATGATCACCGTGGCGGCCCCGGTTTCACCGGAGTGAGCGATGTCGCGAACCGGCTTGCCGGCGGTGAAATACTCGGTCGACAGACCGATGACGATGCCGCCGGCCGCGCCGACCAGCGCTGCAACCCAGACGCCGGTGTTGATGCCGAGATACTTGACCAGGAAAAAGGCGAGCGCGATAAAGCCGATCGCCGAGGAAATGGTGCCCGTGCGCAGGGCCACTTCCGGGCTCTTGCCCGACGAGGCGCGCACCAGCAGGATGGCACCGATGGAGCAGACCAGCCCCAGAGAAGACAGCAGCAGTGGCAGCCCCATCACCGCCGAGCCTTCGCCCAGACCGTCGATATAGCCGCCGCCGGCCCGCTGCCACATCACGGTGGCCAGGGCCACGGTGGCAATCATGGCGCCGCAGTAGGATTCGAAGATGTCCGAGCCCATGCCGGCCACATCACCGACGTTGTCGCCGACGTTATCGGCGATCACGCCGGGGTTGCGCGGGTCGTCTTCGGGAATGCCGGCCTCGACCTTGCCCACCAGGTCGGCGCCAACGTCGGCAGACTTGGTGAAGATGCCGCCGCCGACACGGTAGAACAGTGCCACCACGCTGGCCCCCATGCCAAAGCCGTGGATGTTGTTTGCCGTCTCCGGATCGGATCCGAACACCAGGTAGAGCGTGCCCAGGCCGAGCAGGCCCAGGGAGGCGACCAGCATGCCCATCACCGAGCCGCCGTAGAAGGCGACGCTCAGGGCGCGGTTGGTGCCGTGTTCGTGGGCTGCGGTGGTCGTGCGCACGTTCGCGCGCGTGGCGGCAAACATGCCGAAAAAGCCGGCCATGGCGGAGCATACAGCGCCGACGAGGAAGGAGATGGCGGTCTGAATGCCCAAGCCCGACACCGACAGCGCCACGAAGATCACGGCGACCGACAGGCCGATCAGTATCAATTCACGGCGCATGAAGGCCGAGGCGCCCTGCTGGATCAGCTCGGCGATCTGGCTGGGCCGGCCCTCCATGGCCGGGTAGCGCATCACCACGCGGTACAGAATGAAGGCCACGATCAGGCCCACGACCCCGAGAACCGGGGGGATCATCAACTGGTTCATTTTGACTCCCGAAGATCAGGTCACAAATTGTTGGAATGCAAGCGCGAGCGTACGGCTCCGGGCAAACGCCCGGAACGCAAAATCGAGTAATTGTAAGGAAAAACCGCTATCCTTGCTATACTTCGCGCCTTGTTCGATCAGCCTGCCCGCGTCGGGTGGCGATATTTCAGGGCGCAGGTGAGGCAAGAAGCAGGGAAATGACCAGAGGGGTTTATTGGACATGGCTGATGTTGCCATCACGCTGTCGCTGAGCCGCAGGTCGGGCATGCTCGCCGCCGCGGTCTCGGCTGTCAGCCGGGCCGGACTGAACTTCAGAAAACACCGCTACATCGACGCCGACGCGGGGTATCGAATCAAGCTGAGTGCCGACTCGGAGCATGAGTTCGGAGACCCAAGGGCGCTTATCGACGAGCTGTCGACAATTCGCGGCGTTGCTGCGGTCGAAGACGTGGTTGTGGATGGGCGCTCGTTGCTCCATGCCGAACCCGAGCCCGAGCCCGGGCCGGCTCCCGAGCCAGCGACAGAGCCAGCGACAGAGCCATCACCGGCTGCCGCAGCGCCCGAGGAAGTATCGGCACCCGCGCCAGACGGCGCGGTAGAGCCGGATGTCTTTGGCGACATCGACGCCGCTCCGGAGGCATCATCCAGTTATCAATCCGGCTGGGATGAGGTCGTGGGCGACAGCGATGATGCGCCACGAGCGGGCGCCGAGTCACCGCCTTCACCGCCAGCGGCAGAGGCAAAATCAAGCGATTACACCGGTCGCTCCCGACTGTTGATGAGGCGCCGTCGCCGGCTCCGACGCTGATGGTCGCCATCATCATGGCGAGTGGCTGGCCTGCCGGAGCCGGTATCGGCAAGCACGGGGTGGAGCGCGCAGGCGGTGACTATGGCAGGATGATCCCAATCCAGACTTCCGCAAAACGGCTTTGCATACATGAACGTCAATGATATTGCGCCGGGCGTGAATCCGCCCGACGACTTCAACGCCATCATCGAAATACCGCTCGACGGCCCACCGGTCAAGTACGAGGTCGACAAGGAGACCGGCGGCATTCACGTCAACCGGCTGCTGGCCACGGCCATGCGCTATCCCTGCAACTATGGATTCGTGCCCAACACGCTGGCTGAAGACGGCGACCCGCTTGATGTAATGGTGCTCATCAGCGTACCGCTGCTGCCCGGTTCGATCATTCGTTGCCGTCCGATCGGTTACCTTGAAATGTCCGATGAGGCCGGGCGTGACGTCAAGATCGCGGCCCTGCCGATCGAGGCAGTCTCGCCGCTGCACGAGGATATCCAGTCCATCGACGATCTGGCTCGGTTCAGCCGCCGCAACATTCGCCACTTCTTCAGTCACTACAAGGATCTGGAAGTCGGTAAATGGGTCGAGGTGTTGGGCTGGCACGGCCCCGATGAGGCGCGCGGGGAGATCGTCAAAGCCATCGAGGCGTTCAGCGGTAACGCTTGATCGTTCAACTTGGTTGTTATTAACCCGGCGTCAATAGCCGGCCGGCAGTACGCCAGCCTCGTTCAGAATGCCGATCAGCGACCGGGTAAACCGGCCGCGGTCGCTGCCATCGATATGCGAAGTATCGGGTAGCGTGAGCTCGGCCAGCTGCGGGTGGTCGGCGAAATGCACCGTGACAGCGCCGGTGGCCTTGGCCAGCTGATTCCAGTACTTTTCGCGCGGATAGTGCTCGCGGTCAAGCGTCCAGTGATCGTCGGCAGTGGGCATGCGTAGAAATACCACCTTGCCGCCGCGCTGCTGGATGGCGGTGACGGCCTCGGCAAGAGGCTCGAGTGCGTCGAGCCAGCGCGCCGGGGAAGGTGGCGGCCGGCGCGCGTAGTCTGCGGCCAGTCCGTGGACGAAGTTCTCTCGCAACCCGGCGACATTTGCCCGGCTGTAGTCCGCCGAAATGGTGCGGTCGTCGAGCAGGCGGGTGTAGTGGTGTGGTGGGGGACGGTCGTCGAGCCAGCCCGTCAGCCGCCGGACCAGGTTGAAGTCACTGCCGGCCATGACCAGACGTTTTTGCAGCCCCGTGAGCAGTTGTCGCTCGATGCGGCGCTGGGGGCCGAAGTCGCGCTGATGGTGGCGCACCCAGGGTTCGCTCATGTCGCGATACCAGTGGGCCAGACCGCGTGCATCCACAGCCACGAGCAGCACGCCGGCAAAGTCCGGGTCATGGGCGAGGTCCTGCAGCACCGCGGTCGGATAGTGGCCATTGATGGCCAGCGAAGTGGCGCGCCAGCCCGGCATGCTTGATTCGAAGGCCTCCGTGGAGAAGGCGAGCTGAATCCGCGAGGCGCCGATGACGGTGAAATTCCGCGCTTGAGCGACAGTCGTTGCCCGGTCGCGGTGCAGGCTCCACAGATCGCGGTCGTCGTAGAGCGCCGGTTCGTGGCCCTGCTGGCGCCACAGCCACTCCCAGCCGGTCAGCGTTACGCCTGCGACCAGCAGGGCCAGGACGATCACGGCGATGGATTGCGCCTTGCGTTGCATGCTCAGAACTGGAAGTAGATGAAGGCCCGGCTGTCGCCGGGGCTCATGAGAACGGCGGCCAGCAGCAGCCCGACCATCATCCCGCGAACGGGCCAGGGCAGTCGAGCGTGGACGCGCTCGATCTCGACGCGGCGCATGGCCGCATGCCAGGCGAGCAGCACCGCCATGGTCGCCAGCGCAAGCCAGCCGGCCGTGTTCATCGTCGACGCCGAGGCGCTCAGCAGGGCGGCGTAGAACGAACCGGCCTGCGCCAGGCTTTCGGCGCGAAACAGCACCCAGGTCAGCGTCACCATGACAAAGGTGATCGCCATGTACAGCGGCGCCATCGCGCGATGGGCGAGCAGGGCCGAGCGCCCGGCCAGCGGCCTGAGCGTGTGCTCGATGACCAGCCACAGGCCGTGGACCAGACCCCAGAGCACGAAGGTCCAGGCCGCACCGTGCCACAGCCCGCCCAGGCCCATGGTGATGACAAGACTGGCCAGGGTGCGTGCGCGACCATGACGATTGCCGCCGAGGCTGATGTAGACGTAATCGCGTATCCAGGTTGAAAGGGAAATATGCCAGCGCCGCCAGAAGTCGGAAAAGCCGACGGCGGCATAGGGCGTATGGAAATTCTTCGGCAGCACGAAGCCGAATACGCGCGCCGCGCCGATGGCGCACAGCGAGTAGCCGGCAAAGTCGCAGTAGATCTGGCCGCTGAACGACAGGATGCTCGACCACGCCTGCAGGGTGCCGATGCCCCCGGCAGCGGCAAAGCCGGCGTCGACCACCGGCGCGAATACGCTGTCGGCCAGCACCGTCTTGAGAAACAGCCCGCCGACCATCAGCGCCGCCCCCAATTCGAGATTGCCGGCCGTGATCGGTCGCGGGGCCGCCAGCTGGGGCGCAAACTGCTCGTAACGCACGATCGGGCCGGCCACCAGCTGCGGAAAGAAGCTCACGTAAAGCGCGTAGTCGATCAGGTCATTGCCGGGTGTAATACGCCGGCGGTAGACGTCGAAGGTGTAGGACAGGGTCTGAAAGGTGTAGAAGGAAATGCCGATCGGCAGCACGACGTCGAGCAGCGGCGCCTGGAAGGCGGCCAGGCCGAGCCAGCTGCCAACCTGGTTGTAGTTGGTGATGAAAAAGTCGGCGTACTTGAACCAGCTCAGTAGTCCGAGGTTGATCAGGATGGACAGCAGCAGCCACAGCTTGCGATGACCCGGGCGGTCGCTTTGGCTCAAGCGCCGGGCGGCGTGCCAGTCGACGACAGTGGAAATTACCAGCAGCCAGATGAAAACCGGGTTCCAGGCAGCATAGAACAGATAGCTGGCGGCCAGCAGTTCGAGCTTGCGTACGCGCCAGCCGCGACTGAGTGCCACCAGGCCCCACAGCACGACGATGAACAGCGCGAAGGTCAGCGAGTCGAAAGTCATTCGCGCTGAAGACGCCCGCAGTAGATCAGGGCGCGCTCTCCGTCTGCAGTTACCGCGGTCAGCGACAGCCAGGGCGCCCGCTGATTGGGCAGCTCGAGGGTGCAGGAAAAGCCACTTTGGGCCAGTCCGGCATGCCCGAGAACTTCAGCGACTTTTGGAGTGGGCAGGCCGACAGGCTGGCTGAAGGTCTGCTCGCCCAGGCGGATTGTCACACCGTCGAAACCGGCGTCATCGAGCGAGCCTGCCCAGCCGGCCAGATGAACCTTGCGCCCGGATGAGTCGAGATGAAGCTCGTCGAGCCAGCCCCGGGGGCCGCGTCGAAAACCATCCAGCTTCGAGAGGTCGCGCCGGCCCCGGGTAAGAACGTAAATATCCTGCTCGTGCGCCAGCAGTCGCGGCAGGCGCCAGAGCGACACATCGCGGCCAAGCTGCTCGTCTACGACGCGCTCGACATAGCCCGGCGTTACATAGGTCGTGCCGTAGATGGCCGGATCAAGTTCTGCGTTTTCGCTGCCGGCTATGTAGAGCAGGCCGGAAGCGGGCACGCTCATCGATGGCGGCAGTGTGGCCTCGTCGTGAACGCTGAAGCACAGCACCCCGTCGTCTTCGAGCAGCCCGGCCAGGCGAGCGAGCCAGCGTGCGAAAAGCCCGTCGGGCAGATGCGAGAACAACGAGGCCGCCCAGATCATGTCGAACCGGCGGGCCGGGCGGAAATCCTCCGGCATGGCGGTCGAGAGCAGTGCGTCGATGCCGTAGCGCCGGCGAACCCAGGCGACGGCATCGGCCTGGATTTCGGCTGCGTGGAGGTGCTCCTGGGGCAGCGTGTGCGTCAGAAAGCGCAGCAGGCGCCCGTAACCGCAGGCAAAGTCAAGCAGCTGCAGCCGGTCGAAGCGGCCGTACAGTCGCTCGATCAGCTGGCGCACGACCTGGTACTGCTGCAGGGCAACGGCAAAATACTGGCTGACGGCAAGATTGGCGTCGCCGTGGGCATTGAGCGAATGGGCCAGCATCTGGCAGTCGGGGTGGATTCTGGCATCGAGCCGTCCAGCCTGCAGATCCCGACCGTGGGCAGCCAGGGTTTCGGCCAGCTGTGGATCTTGCTGCGCGCGATCGGCACTGGCCTGTAGACGGGAGAGTTCGGATTCGCTCATATTGGTGGAAGTCTTGCCGCGCGACGAGGTGACGCGGAATGCTACCATTATGCGCCGCCGTGATCGCCTGGCGGACCACCAGCCTCAGCCTTTTCCAGAGTTCAGTTCGATGGAAGAACGAGATACAAACCTTCATTCGCTGCTGAGTCGCGCCCGTGCTGCGGAGCAGGGGGGCGATGAGCGGGCCGGCGATCTGTATGCCGAAGCACTGGATTGCGATCCGGCCTGCCTGGAGGCACACAACGCGCTGGAGCGCCTGAATCATGCGCGTCGATTCAGCCGTTGGATGCGCATCAATTGCAACATCCATCCGGACGACGACATCTTCCGTTTTTTCGCTCGCGACGGCCAGAGCAGGAATCCGGTTCGGGACTACCTGGCGGACGGCTGGCGGACGCTCAGCGAGCTGATGGTGCTGCTCGAGCGGCTCGATCAGCCACTGCTCAAGACTGCCAGCATGCTCGAGTTCGCTTCCGGCTTCGGCCGTTTCACGCGCCACCTTGCACCGCTATTGCCTGGGCGCCTGCGCTGTGCCGATATCCTGCCGGGGAGCATGGCGTTTGCCCGCGAACAGTTCGGCGTCCAGACGCTGGAGTCCAGTTTCGAGCCGGAGTCCATGGACTATCCGGCTCGTCATGAACTGGTCTTCGTGCTTTCGCTGTTCACGCACCTTCCGGTGGCTGACTGGCAGCGCTGGCTGCGTAGCCTTGCCAGAGCTGTCGAGCCTGGCGGCCTGCTATTGCTGTCGTTTCACAACGAAGGGGTCGCCGGTGATTTTGGCGTGACGCTGGATGATGCCGGCTGTTTTTTTACCCCCAGCAGTGAATCTCCGTCACTTGACCCGCAGCGTTACGGCACCACGTTTACCACGCGCGACGTGGTCGAGCGCGAGATACAGGCTGCGCTGGGCGTGGCGCCCGAGCTTTATCAGCCGCTGGCTTTCTGGGTGGGCCAGGATGCCGTGGCCATTCGCATTCCACGACGCTGAAGTGTGGCTAAACCCTTCCGCATGGCCTGGTATGACAGGCTCAGTCAGCGCGTTCGGTATCGCTTCGGAACGCTAGCCGCACCCAGTCATCCCGCTCACTGACATCGATCGGCTCGTCCAGCCCGGCGTAGGCCTGAATGACGGATTCTGCCTGTTCTGACAGGATGCCGGAGAGCACCAGCGTGGCGCCCGGGCGCAGGCAGGCCATCAGCTGTGGTGCCAGTTCGATCAGCGGGCCGGTGAGGATGTTGGCCAGCACCAGATCGAAACGCCGCAGGCTGTAATCGAGCTGCTCGAAGGTCTCGGGCAGCAGGCGCTCGATGCGGCCGGACAGATCATTGCGCCGGGCGTTTTCGCGTGTGGCCTGCAGCGCCTGCGGATCGTGATCGACGGCTACCAGCCGCCCCGCGCCTTTCAGCCCGGCCGCGATGGCGAGAACGCCCGAGCCACAGCCAAAGTCGAGCACATCCCGGCCGGTCAGTTCCATGCCGTCGATCCACTCCAGACACAGCGCGGTGGTCGGATGGGTGCCCGAGCCAAACGCCAGGCCCGGATCAAGCCGGATGACCAGCGGCCAGTCGGGCTCGGGGGTGACGTGCGAAGGACAGATCCACAGATCGCGGCCAAAGCGCATCGGTTGGTACTGGCCCATCCACGCCCGTCCCCAGTCCTGGTCGGCCAGTTCGGTGAAGCGCAGGCTCGCGGCGGCCTCGTCGAGCCCGGCCTGAGCCAGGGTGTCGGCGATCACCGTGCGGTCGATGTCGGTGTCGAACAGACCTTCGACGATGGTCTGCGGCCACAGCGGCGTGGTGCCGGGCAGGGGTTCGTGGACCGGTACGTCGGCCGCATCGAGCAGAGTGACGGCGTGTGCGCCGGCCTCTGACAGGGCCACTTCGACCTGATCGGCGTTTTCATCGTCTACGGTGACGCGGGCTTTCAGCCAGCCGGCAGGGGTTGCTGCATGGATCATTGCCAGTCTCCAAAGAGGGTTTGCAGGCAGGCTATCGCTGCCGGTCCCGCGGTTTCGGTTCTCAGTATGCGCGGGCCCAGCCCCACGCCGGTACTGCCTTGTCGCTCGAGCCAGCCGATCTCGGTATCGGTCAGTCCGCCTTCGGGGCCGATGATCAGTGCCACCCCGTCGTCGGCGGGCGCCCGAATGCGGCTGAGCGTATCTCCGCTTGTCGGATCCAGATGTAAAGGCCGGCCTGCCGGCCAGTCCATGGCGGTCAGTTCGACCGGTGGCTGCACGGCAGGCACGCACACTCGACCGCTTTGCTCGCAGGCGGCCACGGCCACCTGTTGCCAGTGGCGCTGGCGCTTGGAGGCTCGCTTGCCGTCCAGGCGCACTTCCGTGCGCTCGGTGAACACCGGCCGGACTTCGGTGACGCCGAGTTCGCAGGCTTTCTGGATGCACCAGTCCATGCGATCACCGCGGGCGACGGCCTGCACCAGGCAGATCGACAGCGGTGATTCGACGGTGACTTCGACTCGCTGCTGCAGCGCGACGCTGCAGCGATCACCCGGCCCGGTCGCCGTGATGGTGGCAAAGTATTCGTGGCCGTCGCCATTGAACAGCGCCAGCTGATGGCCTGCTTTCTGCCGCAGCACGCGTACCAGGTGTCGTGATGGGCCCGGCTCGAGCTCGACTTCGTGGCCGGCTTCGAGCGGCTGTTCAGTATGGATCCGTATGATGCGCATGATTCGAGCCTTTCAGATGGCCGCCGACAACTTGTTGCCGAGGAACAGTTTGCGCGTATCATGGCAATGGCAGCAACAGCCCGTAACGGACTCAATGAACCACTCCAACGCTCGTGCCCACGGCGGCTTCTCTTTGATCGAGATCCTTGTCGTGGTGGTTATTATCGGCATTCTGGCCGCGGTCGTGGTGCCGCGCGTCATGGACGAGCCCGAACGTGCCCGCGTGACCAAGGCCCGGCAGGACGTGCAGGCCCTGGTGACCGCGCTCAACATGTACAAGCTGGACAACTTCAATTACCCGTCCACCGAACAGGGTCTGGAAGCCCTGGTGCGCCCGCCCTCGGGCCAGCCGCCGGCGCCCAACTGGAAGCAGGGCGGCTACCTCGATCAGCTGCCTGCCGATCCCTGGGGCAACCGCTACCAGTATCTCAATCCCGGCGCGCATGGCGAGATCGACGTCTGGTCCTTCGGCGCCAACGGCACGGCAGGGGGTGAGGGAACGAATGCGGAAATCGGCAACTGGCAGAACGAATAGCCGGCGCCTGGCTCGCCCCGGATGCAGCGCAGGTTTCACGCTCATCGAGGTGCTGGTGGTGGTGACCATTGCTGCCGTGCTGGCATCGCTGGTCGTTCTTCGTCTGGGCAACTGGCGCTCGGGTGCCGAGCCGGAGGAGCAGTTGAGGCGCCTGGCGGCGCTGATCGAGTATCAGTGCGAGCAGGCGTTGTTCCAGGGGCGTCCGCGCGGCATCCGGCTGACGTCCGAAGGCTATGATTTCTGGCAGTCGACCGCCTCCGGGTGGCTGCCCCTGCCGGACGACGAGGTGGCCCGACCCCGTGCCTGGCGCGGCCAGGCGGCGCTGGATCTGGTGGTCGAACAACGCACCGTAGGCCTCGAGAAAGATCCCCCTGCCCCGCAACTGCTCTGCCAGCCGCTGGGCGAACTGACGGCTTTCCGGCTCGAAATGCGAGCCGGCGATCGGATGACGGCGCTGGCTGGCGAGCCCGGCGGTGTGCTCGCGCTCGAGGACGGGCAATGAGGCTGGCTGCGGGCTTCACGCTGCTTGAAGTGCTGGTCGCTCTGGTCGTGGTCGCCGTTGCCGTTGCCGCGCTCGGTCGGGCGGGCAGCCAGGTGCTCGACAGTCAGGCGCAGCTCGAGCAACGAACCTGGGCGCTTTGGGTGGCCGACAACGCTTTGGCCGAACTCGAGCTCGACGGTGGCGTGACCCCTGGTCGGCGTCAGGGCAGTGCCGATATGGGACAGCAGACCTGGCACTGGGAAATGTTGATCCAGCCGGCGCCGGGTGGCGAGCTGCTGCGGGTGGAGGTGGCCGTTTTTGCGTCTGCGGCGAGCGAATCGCCGGTGGCTATGCATACCGGATTTCTGCCGCCGTGAGCGTTTCGCGCAAGTCTGCCGGCGGCTACACTCTGGTCGAGGTGCTGGTAGCGGTACTGGTTTTCGGGGTCATGTCGGCCAGTGCCTACGTGGCCCTGGATGCGCTCAGCCGGGCCGCCGGTGGCCACCGCGAGCGCAGCCAGGCCTTCGCTGCGCTGCAGCTGGCCGTGACGCGAATGGATGCGGATCTGCGCCAGCTCGCAGCCCGACCGGTGGCCGCGCCCGCCGGCCGGGTCGAGCCGGCCCTGCAGGGTGAGCCGCGGCGCCTGCGGGCTACCCGCGGCGGCTGGGTCAATCCGGCCGAGGTGAAGCGCTCCACGCTGCAACGGTTCGGCTGGCAGCTGTCCGGCAGCGAGCTGCAGCGCGTCCACTGGCCGGTCACCGACCGTGCCGCCGACGCCCAGGCGCAAGCCGAAACCGTGCTCCCTGATGTCGAGGCGCTGCGGTTTGCCTATCGCTCCGCCGGCGGCGGCTGGCAGGAGCATTGGCCGCCCGACGAGGCGCTGGCGCGCCTTCCGGCAGCGATCGAGATGAGGCTCGATACGCGCCGCTTCGGGCGGGTGCGGCGGGTGGTGGTGCTGCAATGATCATGCTGCAGCGCCAGCGCGGCAGCGCGCTTTTGATTGCATTATTGGCCGCGGCGCTGGCGATGGTGATCGCCACGACGCTGCTCGAACGCGGACAGCGATCGCTGGCCCGCAGCGAGGCGCTGCTGGCGACCGAACGCTCCTGGCAGTATGCCCGGGGGATGTCGGTGCTGGCCCGGCGCATGCTCGAGCAGGCCGTGGCTGAAGGCGCCGACCCGTCGACCCTGGAGGATTCCTGGACGGCGCCTTTTCAGGTGCCTGGAGGCCTGGTTCAGGGCCGGCTCGAAGACCAGGGCGGGTTGTTCAATCTCAATGCGCTGGCGCATCCGGATGATGCCACGGCCTCGGCAGCCCGCGAAGCGTTTGCTCGCCTGCTCGAGCAGCAGGGTCTCAATCCGATCATCAGTGATGAGCTGGCAGACTGGCTGGATGGCGCCATGCTGCCGCGCCCGGGCAGTGCCGCCAACGACTGGTATGCCCGCCAGGATCCGCCTTATCGCACCGGGGGCGTTTTGCTCGCCAGCGCCAGTGAGCTGCGCTGGCTCAGAAGCGTGGATCAGGCGGTCTGGCAGGCGCTGGCCCCACTGGTTACAGCGCTGCCCGAGCCCGAGCTGCGGATCAACGTCAACACCGCCCAGCCAGAAGTGCTGGCTGCCGTGATCGCCGAGGTCGGCCTTGATCAGGCTCGGCGGGTGGTCGCCGAAGGCCCCTTTTCCGATGTGGTGCGGTTTGTCCGGCATCCGCTGATCGAGCCGATCATCGCACCCGACGAGCAGCAACACCTGTCGACTCGCAGCCGCTGGTACCTGGCCCGCGCGCGGGTCGTCATCGACGGAGTGGAGCGCGATTACTTCCGCCTGATGAGCGGCGCGGCGGCAGGTTATGATGGTTTTCGTCGTTTCAGCCAGGGGGTGCCCTGAACATGGCGCGTTCGCGCTCGGACAGCCTGGTCATTCACGCCGCCGGTGCACGCTGGTCCTGGGCGCTGCTCGATCGCGGCGGCCGAGTGGTCGAGCAGGCGCGCTGTGATCCCGCCGCGCCGGACTGGCCTGGTGATCGCCCGGCCACCCTCCTGATTGATGCCTCGCGTTGCCTGGGGCTGCGCCTGGAGCTGCCGCCTCTGCGCGGCAGAAAGCTTGAACAGGCGCTGCGTTGGGCGGCCGAAGAGCACCTGGCCGGCAGCGCCGAAGACGAACATGTGGTCGCGGGCCCGCGTGATGACTCGGGGCGCCTGCAATGCGTGAGTATCGCCAACCCGGTGATGGCGGAACTGGCCGACTCGCTGGCTCACGTGGACGCCGAGCGCATGCTGCCCGATGCCCTGTGCCTGCCCTGGCAGCCGGGCCGGGTCAGCCTGGCCGAGCACGAGGGCCAGATCCTGGCGCGCTGGGACGCATGGTCGTTTGCACGTTTTGATGGCGAGCTGGCCGCCGACATGCTGGCCGCGGCAGCGCCTGACGACGCTGGATGGGACTGGTATGGCGGTGATCCACCCGGATGGGTTGAGCAGCACGGTGCCCGAAACCTGGCCGATGGGCGGTCATTGCCGGCCATTCTGGCCGCCACGGCGGCGACGATCGATCTGAACCTGCTGCGTGGCGACTGGGCGCCGAAATCGGCGGCAAATATCAAGGCGCAGTGGCGCTGGACGGCTATTCTGGCAGCCGTTGCGGTCGTCACGCTCGTGGCGGGTGCGGCGCTGGAGCGCTACCAGCTTGGGCAGCGCTCGACTGAACTCGAGGCCGCCATCGAGCGGCAGTTTCGCCAGGCCTTTCCGCAGGTCGGGCGCATCGTTCGCCCGCAAGTGCAGGCCGAGCGCGAGCTCGCCCGGCTGCGCTTCGGTCAGGCCGAGGGCCTGCTGGATCTGATGCATCGTGTGGCGCCGGTCATCGATGGCCAGTCGCAGCTGGAGCTCGAGCGCCTGGACTATCGTGATGGCGTGCTTGAGCTGGGTCTGAGGGCTCCGGATGTGGCCGCTCTGGAGCAGCTGGAGCAGCGGCTGCGCGTGCTTGAACTCGTCGCCGAGGTGCAGACGGCCAGCATGGACGACCAGGGCGCGCAGGGGCGTATTCGCGTCAGTCGTGGAGGCGGCGCATGAGCATGAATGCATGGCAGCAGCTCGAGCCGCGGCAGCGCGGGCTGATTGCCCTGTCCGGGGTGGTGCTGGTGGCGGTGCTGGTCTATGTCTGGCTGTGGGAGCCACTGGCCGAGGCGCGTGAGTCCGCGCGCGCGCGTATTGCCGGCCAGCAGGCGCTGCTGAGCTGGCTCGAGGACGTCACGCCAATGGCCGCACGCCTGCGCCGGAACAGCGCTTCCGCACCGGATTCGGGCGAACGTTCGCTGCTCGGCCTGGCCGATGAGACCGCCCGCGCCAGCGGCCTGGCCGGCACGCTGGCGCGCATAGAGCCTGTCGGTGACGCCCAGGTGCGCGTGTGGCTCGAGGGTGCGGAATTTGTCGCCGTCATGCAGTGGCTGGAAACATTCTCGCGCAGTCACTCGGTTCGTGTCGATCAACTTCAGGTCGACGGGAGCGGCAGCGAGGGCCGGGTCAACGTTCGCGTCACTCTTGTCAGCAATGCGTAGAATTCTGTGGCTGATGATTCTCATGGTGCCGGTGATCGTCGTGATCACGCTGCCGGCACACGTGATCGTCTCGCGAGTGGACGTCGCCGAGGACCTTCGCAACGTGCAGGGGACCCTGTGGCAGGGCGAGGCCGTCTGGCAGCAGCCCGGAATGGCTGCCATCGACCTGCGCTGGCGCTGGAGCGGCTGGAATGGCTGGAGCGACTGGTCCTGGCAGGCGCAAGGGCAGGGGGTGGATCTGCGGGGCAGCTGGCAGCCGAGCATGGCAGCGACCCGCCTTGCCGATATCAGTGGCAGGATTGACATGCGTCAACTGGATGCACAAACCTGGTTGATCAGCGCCCGACCGCGCGGAGAACTTGAGGTGGACGTGGCCCGCGCAGTGATCGCGGACGGGCAGCCACCACAGGTCGACGGCAAATTGATCTGGCGCGATGCGCGGCTCGCGGGCGCGGTGGAGGAGTCGCTGGGAGAAATCACGGTGCGCCTGGATTCACAAGGCCGTGGCCAGCGGGCGGAAGTGGTATCCACCGAACCGGGTGCAATTCAGGTACGCGGTGATATCGACCTGGGGGCCGAGCGCTACGAAGTGGATCTGTGGTTGCGCGCCAGCGCCGAGCGCCCCGAGCTGCTGCGTCAGATTGCCTGGCTTGGCGAGCCGCAGCCCGATGGACAGGTCCGAGTGCGTCTCAGCGGCGCGCTGGGTTGGTAGGGATGGATGATCTGACAGGCGCTGTTGACCAGCAACCGCATAGTTGAGGAGATTTTTGATGATTGATCTGGCCCGAGCCATGGAGACAGCGCAGGCCGCCGCCGATGCCGCCGATGCGATTGCAATGCGCCACTTCGGGGGCGCGATCGAGGTCGAGGTCAAGCCTGACGAAAGCCCGGTGACGGCCGCTGATCGCGAAGCCGAGCAAGCCATTCGCGACGTCATACAGGGCGAGTTTCCCGATCATGCCCTGTTTGGCGAGGAGTATGGCTACAGTGGGGAGAGCGACTGCCTGTGGCTGATCGATCCGATTGACGGCACGCGCAGCTTCATTCGCTCGCTGCCCTTCTGGTCCACGCAGATCGCGTTGATGGTCAACGGCGAGCTGGTGCTCGGCGTGTCCTCGGCCCCGAGCTTTGGTGAGCGTGCACGTGCCATCCGGGGGCAGGGTGCTTTCATTGATGACCGCCCGGTGCAGGTACGCCAGCTCGACCAGCTGGAGCGGGCCGACGTGAGTTTCGGCAATCTGCGCAGCCTGGCACGCGGTGCCGGCTGGCCCTGGGTCGGTGAGCTGGTTGCCCGCGCGGCGCGCTCACGTGGCTACGGTGATTTCTATTCATACCATCGGCTGGCCGACGGCGGCCAGGATGTGGTCGTCGAAAGTGATGTCAATATCCTTGATATCGCTGCGCTGGCCGTGATTGTGCGGGAAGCCGGGGGCGTCTTCACCGATCTGGACGGTCATGAACCCGGTCTGGAAACCCGCTCGGTGCTGGCGGCCTGCCCCGAATTGCACCGACAGTTGCTATCCTCGCGCACATGAGCAAACGAGAATCCTCCCATCCCCTGCCGGTAGTTCACGCCCGGCGTGAGCGGCGCCCAGCCGACCTGTTTCGCGTTGAACAGCTTGATCTGGAGTTTGCCAACGGCGAGCGCCGCACCTACGAGCGGTTGATCAGCCGCGGGGTCGGCGGCGTCATTATTGTGGCCATGCCGGATGACGATCATGTACTGCTGATTCGTGAATACGCCTGCGGCGTGCATCGCTATGAACTGGGCCTGCCCAAGGGCCGACTCGAGCCGGGCGAGAGCCATACCGAAGGCGCCAACCGCGAGCTGCAGGAAGAATGCGGTTTCGCCGCACGCTCACTGACCGAGTTGGGCTACCTGACGCTGGCGCCGGGTTACATGACCCACCGTACACACGTCATTCTCGCCCGTGACCTCTATGAGTCGAAACTGCCCGGCGACGAGCCCGAAGAAATTGAAGTAGTGAAGTGGCCAATGAATGATCTGGTCAGCCTTATACAGCGTGATGACTGCACTGAAGGCCGCAGTATCGCTGCCCTGTACATGGCGCGGGATATAGTGAACTCAGGTTGAGTGATGGCCGCGCGGTGCGCGTCCCGGGTTGCACCGCTGTGCTGCGTCGCGGGTGAGATCAGTGCCAACTTTGATGGGCAGCTGGCACCGCTGCAACTGTGGGAGCGGCCTCCAGGCCGCGATCTTTTATGCGCTGAGTCGCCTGTACGGCTGATGCTGCGGGGTGTTGTGCGGGCCGCGGCACTTCCAAGAGCCTCAACACTTCTAAAGTCAAGATCAAAGTCAAAGGCGTTCCGCCCGCCTGCTTCGCAGGCTGATGGCGGGTACCTTTTTTCCTGCGCGAAAAAAGGCACGAAAAAGCGCGCTTTAAAGTCAACTTCAAGATCCCACGTTCCGGGGTTTCAGGACTTGCACCGGGAGGTGGCTGGCCCCTTCGGGGAGCGGGCTTCGCGAGGGCTCGGTCGGTGGATCCGGTGGCCGTAATCCGGATAGGATGAAGCCCGCAAGAGGGCAGCCCGGCTTCGATCAGCGGGCATCCGGCCAGGGGGAAATTACCCACGCCTTTGGCTTCGATCAGCGCCGTATCGCGGTCTGGAGGCCGCTCCTGCAGGTGCTGGCGTCAATACCCCGCCGGTGGCGCGCAACGCGCGGTGTAGCCCTCGCGAGCGCAAGCCGCCGGATCTTTCCCATGCCCACTTCCGGAAACTATCCCGGGCACCACGCGACCCGCCGGGCCAGAGCGAAGCCCCCGCACCGAAGGGGCCAGCCCGCACAGCAACCGAGTCCTTGAGACAACCAAGCGTTGGACCTTGACGTTGAAGAGCGATTCTTGGTTACTTTTTCAGCTCTGGAAAAAAGTCACTCGCCATCAGCCTGCGAAGCAGGCGGGCGAAACGCCTTTGACCTTGATTTTGAAGTGTCGAGACCACCTCATCGACCCGAGAAGCTGCCTCAGCCTCAGAACGGTTTGAAGCCTCAGAACGGTTTGACGATCACGAGCACCACGATGACGATGAGAAACACCGCCGGGACTTCATTGAACAGGCGATACCACTTCGAGCTGTGGCGGTTGTCACCGCGGGCGAAGGCCCGCACAAGCTGCCAGCACCACAGGTGATAGCCGATCAGTCCGGCCACCAGCGTCAGCTTGACGTGCATCCAGGCGCCGTTGCTCAGGTGCCAGGGTTCGCCGATCAGCGTGGCCAGGCCGAAGGTGACCGCCAGCGCGCCGCCGATGTGGGTGATGCCCAGCAGGCGCCTTTGCATGATCTTGAGCAGCTCGACGGTGTGCCCCGTGGGATTCTCGGTGGCATAGACGAACAGCCTGGGCAGATAGAACAGGCCGGCGAACCAGGTGACGACGAAAATGACATGAAACGCTTCAACCCAACGCATGGGGCGCTCCTGCGGACTGGTCCCGGTTCATAGTGCCCGCACGGGCCGGGCTTTGCTATTGTCGGACGGCATCGCTGGCGGTTCTGATGGCCTTGAATTCGGAGCCGTCTTTCCACTGCGGCCAGCGCTTCGAGTCACCCAGGTCTCGCACGATGGTGTGAAACAGCTCGATGTCCTCTACGGCACCGCGCAGATCCCAGTCGGGGCTCCAGCTGTCACAGGTCTGGTGGTAGCAGTTGCCGACATATTCTGCCACCCAGGCATCGCCGGCTTCACGGCCGCCTTCCACCAGGTCATTGCCGCCGGCGATGCCCATGATGAGGAGCACGGGCACGCCCTTGCGGGCCAAGGAGAAGTGGTCAGCGCGGAAGAACAGCCCGTTCTCGGGCAGGCTTTCCGGGGTGAGCACGCGGTCCTGCAAGGCCGCGGCGCGCGCCAGGTCTTCTTCCAGGTCGCTCTGGCCTTCGCCAACCAGGATGACATCCCTGGCCGGGCCTGCGGTTTGCAGGATATCCAGCGTCAAATTGGCAACCGTTTTCTCCAGTGAGTAGATGGGGTCTTCCACATAGGCGGCCGAGCCGAGCAGGCCGCTTTCTTCAGCGGTCCAGATAGCGAAAACGACGCTGCGCTCGAGCGGTTCTTCGGCTTTGAGCACGCGCGCCAGCTCGAGGATGCCGGCCGTTCCCAAGGCGTCATCGTTGGCGCCGGGGCGCACCGTGCGACCCTGTTCATCCGGCTCGCCCAGGCCATAGGCATCCCAGTGGGCTGCCAGCATCAGCGTCTCATCGGGGCGGGTGGTGCCGGGCAGCCTGGCCAGCACGTTCTCGCTGTTGATGGTTTCTGTGCTGACGTCGAGATCTGCGCTGAAAGTGACGCCTTCCAGCTCAAACGCCTGAAAGTCGGGGCTGCGGGCAAGCTTGCGCTGCTCATCCAGATCCAGTCCGGCGCTCTCGAACAGCTCGCTTGCGGCATCGCCGGCAAGCCAGCCCTGCAAGGCAATGGGGGGCGCAGACCCTTCGGGACGGATCAGAGAGAGCAGGGATCCGGGACCGGACGAAGCCACGGACCAGCCATAGCCGGCAGCCTTGTCTTCATGCACGATCAACGCGGCAATCGCGCCGCGTCGCTCGGCTTCTTCGAACTTGTAGGTCCAGCGGCCGTAATAAGTCATGCGGCTGCCGCCGAAAAGTCCGGCTACGGGCTCGTCGGGCTGCGCCGCAAAGTCGGGATCGTTGACCAGAAAAACCACCACCTTGCCTTCGACGTCGGTGTCTCCGAAGTCATCCCATTGACGCTCCGGTGCGTCGACACCGAAGCCGGCAAATACCACCGGGGCCTCGGCAATGGTGACTTCTGCCTGCGACCGGGCCGTCTTCACGGCCACATCGGTGGATTGCTCGAGGTCAAGCCGCTTTCCCTTGATATCAAAACCAAAGCTGCTCGCAGGTTCAAGCTGGGTATGCTGCAGCACAACCGTCTGCGTCCAGCCGCCATCCTCGCCGCCGGGCTCAACGCCGATGGCCTTGAACTGGTCTATAAGGTACTTGACGGTCTTCTCTTCTCCGGGGGTGCCCGGGGCGCGGCCCTCGAACTCATCGGACGCCAGAACCCTGACTATTTCAGAGAGGTTTTCGGCGCTGACGCTCGCTGCATGGGTGTTGAAAGACAGCAGCATGGTGCATGCGACCATCAGCAGGGTGGTGGGCGTGGTTCTGAAAGACATCGCGGGCTCGCTGGGGTGATGAGCAGGCGTGTCAGTCTAGCAGCAAAGAACAACCGCTGGAAATCACCGCGCTGCGCCCCGTTGCGGCATCAGGACGCGACCGGGGCTGCCACCTTTCATGGATCAACGGCGCTTGGGTTGCCGCCGCCGGGGCGGGTGGTCACTTGACGCCGACCCGGTCGGCAATGTATAAAATACGCGCACATCACAAAAAATTCATGAATTTACAACGTCATGGGTTTAAAAAAACGAACGTGCTGATCCATCCGGTTTGGGGCATACCATCTTGAAGCGGTCATCCGGCCGCTTTCTTTTTCTTGGCCGCCACCCGGCTGAGATCACCCGGTCCTCAACGGCAGCGGAAGGGGTGGCGAAGCGGCCTTCCTGGCCATCTTGCTCGGGCCATTGACGACCCCGCGTACGGGATTGAAGGCAAAGCGAGCAAACACCATGTTTCCGTTGTCCAAGGTATCGACACGTCCCGGAGCAGCAAATGAGTAACACCGAACCCATGATCTTCACCCCGTCAGCCGCCGCCAAGGTCCGCGAGCTGATTCTCGAGGAGGGCAATCCCGAGCTCAAGCTGCGCGTCTACATCACCGGGGGCGGTTGCTCCGGGTTTCAGTATGGCTTTACCTTTGATGAACAGATCGAGGACGGCGATCTCACCGTTCAGCGTGAGGATGTCACTCTGGTCATCGATCCCTTGAGCTTTCAGTACCTGGAAGGCGCCGAGGTGGACTACAGCGAAAGTCTGCAGGGCGCGCGTTTTGTCATTCGCAACCCGAATGCCGCCACGACCTGCGGCTGCGGCTCCTCTTTCGGAGTCGGTTGAGCAGTTGCTGCGAGGGGGCGCGGCTCAGGCCCCCGCGGTCGGGCAACGGTCGAACGTGCGTCCCTTGATGCCTGTCTTCAGCCCGGCAGCAATCGCACCGGTTGCGGGTTAATATCGCCAGGACATGACTGTCCTTATCGTTCTTGTCGGCCTGTTGCTGAGCCATCACGTGACCGCCTTCGGTCGCTGGCGTGACTTTCGCTGGCTGCTCTGGCCCGCCGGCCGCCTGCGTTCGCGATTTTCTCCGATGCCCTGGCTGCTGCTGGCTGTCATCATTGCCACGGTGGTGCTGGCGGCGTGGCTGGCTACGGCCGTGGCGGTCGCTGTGCTGGGTGGTTTCGGCTGGGCGTTGCTGGCTCTGGCAACGCTGATCTACACGCTGGGGCCGCGCGATCTGGATGACGACATCGAGCTGATCCTCGAGCAGCCTGAACATGCCAACGGGCGCCGGGCCGCGCGAGCATTGGGGTTGACCCCGGATTCCAGCCCCCAGGCCGGTGGCGCGGCGGTTGCGCATGCCGCACGCAGGCGCTGGTTTGCGGTTCTGTTCTGGTTTGTGCTGCTGGGCATCCCCGGCGCGCTGCTTTATCGCTTGTCGCAAAAGGCCATGCAGATCGAAGATCTTTCCGAAGGCGAGGTCGACAGCCTGGCGCGGTTGCGCTGGATCCTGGAGTGGCCCGTGCTGGTGCTGATGACCGCCTCTCTGGGCCTGGTTACCGATCTCGACCGGGTGGTGCAGGCCTGGAAGCATTATCACCGTGATCGCGCCTGGTGGATCGTTTCGCCGCGCCTGGTCGATGATGTGTTCGGCGCTGTTCTGGGCGATGAAACTTCGCTTGAAACCGGTCTGCGTCGCGGCCACCAGCTGGTCTGGCGTATGCTGGTGCTGTGGCTGGTGATCATGAGTGTGATGCTGATCGCGGGCTGGTTGGTGTGATGTGTCGGGTCTCGGGGGTTGAGGGTAGGCATGCGGTGTTTGATCTGTCTTCAACTATCAGGAGAGTTGCTGTGAAACGTTTATTTATCTTGATTGCCGGCTTGTCTATTGCCGGGCTTGCCTCCGGTGAAACCTGGGTTCGCTGCGGTGGTGTCATCGATGTGGCCGCCGGCGAGCGGCTGGATGCGCATACCGTCGTAGTTCGCGATGGGCAGGTTGATGAGTTGCGTTCCGGTCACCCCGCCTGGGCCGATGGCGTGGAGCGCGTCGATCTGTCCGAATTGACCTGCCTGCCGGGCCTGATGGATATGCACGTCCACCTGAGCTCTCAGTCCAGCCCTTCGTCGTATATCGAACGGTTTACCCTCAACGAGGCCGACGCGGCCTTGCGTGCCGCAGATTATGCTCGCAAGACGCTGGAGGCTGGCTTTACCACCGTGCGCAACCTCGGGGACAGCTTCAATGAAACCGTGGCGTTGCGCGACGCGATCAATCAAGGCCGTGTTCCGGGGCCCAGGATCTTTACCGCTGCCAAGTCATTGGCGACGACCGGCGGGCATGCCGACCCGACCAACAGCTGGCGCTCGGATCTGGCCGGAGCTCCGGGTCCCAGAGAGGGCGTGCTCAACGGCGTTGCCGAGGCCCGTGAAGCCGTGCGTCAGCGCTACAAGGACAACGCCGATGTGATCAAGATCACGGCTACCGGCGGTGTGCTCAGCGTGGCGTCCAGCGGCGACAACGCCCAGTTCCGCATGGACGAGCTCGAGGCGATCATCCAGACTGCCGCCGACTACGGCATGCACGTTGCCGCGCACGCCCACGGTGCCGAAGGCATGCGCCGCGCCGTCGAGGCCGGTATCCACTCCATCGAGCACGGCACCTTCATGACCGACGAGATCATGGCCCTGATGGTCGACAGAGGTACCTGGTTCGTACCGACCATCGCGGCAGGCAAGTTCGTGGCCGAAAAGGCCGAAGTCGAAGGCTACTTTCCGCCGGTCGTGGCGCGGAAGGCGGGGCAGATCGGACCGCAGATGCAAGACACCTTTGCGCGTGCTCATGCGGCTGGTGTGCGCATCGCTTTCGGAACCGACACCGGCGTGAGCGCGCACGGCGAAAATGCTCAGGAGTTCGGCTACATGGTCGAGGCCGGCATGAGCCCGGCCGATGCCCTGCGCTCGGCAACCATCCACGCCGCCGAGCTGCTCGGCCGCGAAGACGAGATCGGCCGCCTCGAGACCGGCTTCGCCGCCGACCTGATCGCTGTCGACGGCAACCCGCTTGAAGACGTGACCGTGCTGGAGAACGTCCGCTTCGTCATGCGCGACGGGCAGGTGTTCGTCGATCGTTCGGACGCCAACTGATGGCGTTCACGGTCAACCATCGAAATCCTTGAAACGCAAAGACGCAAAGAATTAAGGATTGAAAACCATCGACCACGGAAGGCACGGAAGGCGCGGAAGAAGAAGTTCCTTCAAAAAAAGTTGGGTTTCTTTTTCCGTGTGATTCCGTGTCTTCCGTGGTTTCAATGCTTTTATCTTGATTGGCGTTTCCTTTGCATTCTCCGCGTCATCGCGTTCAAGAGGTTCTGGTGTTCGGGCCCCTTCAATCCGCATAGCCGCTGAGTTCGAGATAGCCGTGCCCGAGCTTCTCTCCGGTGTCGGCCGCGCGCACGCCCACGGCGCCTTCCCAGTAGCTGACGGTGCCGTGCCAGCGCTGGTCATCGAAACGGGCTTCGACCTCGAGTGACAGCTCCTCCGAGGGCAGCTCGATGGTCCACTCCAGCGGCCATTGATGACCATCGGCGTCGCGCCAGTGGCGCGTGGGGGTCAGGCGGAAGTCTTGCGGGCCCAGCGTTCGCGCTCTGCCGTCGGGGTAGACCACCTTGCCGGCGGAAAAGCGCGCGGATCGGCCGTCGTCGGTGCGCAGGCGGAAGGCCATCAGATCGCGGCCGTCGTCGAGCTGCAGCGAGAACCAGTCCCAGCCGACCATGTTGTCGGTCAGCTGGCTCGAGCCCCACTCGCGGTCCAGCCAGGCCAGACCCGCGACCGCAACCCGTCGATCATCGACCCGGACATGGCCGCTGGTGGCCAGGCGCGTGATCGAGTAGTAGTACGAGGCGTTGCCCGGCTGCGGTCCTTTCTGGCTGTAGCCATTCTCTCCCTGCGGCACGGGCGCACGCAGCGATTCCATTTCCAGGTCCAGGGCAAATTCCTCGGTGCCGGCCTGCAGGCTGAACTGATCGCCGCTGCGTCTGACCTCCCAGTCGCGCAGCCACCAGCGATCTTCGCTGGCGCCGGCCAGGCCCAGCGCGCCGCGGGCGAAGCGCTCGGCCTGGTGAAAGACGCGGCCTTCCACGTCGCTGAGCGCCAGGTGGGCCATCCACACGGCCTCGGCGCTCCAGGCCGAGTCGGCGCGGCGCGCGTGGTCGAGCGCGAAGCGGAACAGCGTGAACTGGAAGCCCCAGCGGTCGCCATCGGGGCCGTCGAGGTTGCCGGTGAAATACCACCATTCGTTGCGGTAGCCCGGATGCGCGGCATGGTCTGCGGGAAAGATGAACGGTCGCGGTTCGGTCACCCGGCGAAAGGTCTCGGGTGCGTCGGTGAGCAGCCCGCTGGCGCTCAGCCTGCCGTCAATGCCCGGCTGCGCCCGGGTCTGCCAGGCCAGCCAGCCGATCAGGGCCAGGGCAACGACAGCGACGATGGCGAAATCGCGGCGCATCATTCCTCCTTGAGCTCGCCGGCCGGGTCGCGGCGGCCGATGCGCCAGGCCGGATACACGCCCGCCAGCAGCCCGAAAGCGAGCGCCAGCGGCAGCATGACGGCCAGCGGGGCCAGCGGCCAGCTCAGCGGCAGGCTCCAGCCAAACGCGCGCGGCTGGATGACCAGCGACAGGCCGATGTGGATGGCAAGCGAAAGCGGGACCGCTACCAGGGCGGCGGCCAGCGCCAGCCCGGCGGTCTGGCAGACGACGAGGATGTGCAGGTTGCCCGGCGTCAGCCCCAGCGCCCGCAGGGTGGCATAGTCGCGCCGGCGCTCCAGCCCCAGCGCCAGCAGCGCGCTGACGAGCGCGATGGTGGCGATCAGGCCGACCAGCGCGGCTAGCGCCCAGGAGATGCGGAAGGTCCGGTCGAAGACCGCCAGCGTGTTGGCATAGACCGCATCCCTCGAGGTGAGCCTGAGCCCGGGATCGATGGCGTGCAGCTGATCGGCCAGGCGTGCGCTGTCGATCGTCGCGTCTTCGTAGTAGAGCGCCAGGCGGTCGGTCAGCGAGTCGCCGAACAGCCGGCGGTAGAGCGGCAGATGAATGGCGACGGTGCCCATCTCGCTGGCATAGTCGCGATAGACGCCGACGATCGGCAGCCTTGTGTGGCCGCCCGGCGTGCTCAGCTCGATGGTGTCGCCGGTGCCGAGCCGTGTTCGCCGCGCCAGCGGCTCGGAGATGATTGCCGCCTCGTTGGCGAGCACTGCCCGGTAGGCTGCGTCCGGATCACCGGCCAGCCACTCGAAGCCGGCCCAGCCGCGCGGCGGCAGGCCGTAGGCAATCAGTTCCCGGCCGTCGGCGAGCACGCGGCGGCGCGCGCCGGAGGTATCGGCCAGGCCGGGCAGGGCGGCGATTCGCTCGACGGTGGCCGCATCGAGGCCGCCGTGGCTGGCGGTGACGTAGCTGTCGGCGCGCAGCAGGCGGTCGATCCAGTCGTCGACCGCGGCGCGGAAGCCGAGCACCATCATCGCCAGGCCGACTGCCAGCGCCAGCGCCAGGCTGAGCGCGGCCAGGGCCGGGCGAATGCGCTTCTGGCCGGCCAGAAGCAGCGCCAGGGCGCGCCCGGGCAGGCGCCGCGGTGCGACCCGGCTCAAGGCCGAGAGCACGCGCACGCCCAGCTCCGGCGCGAGCAGGGCAAAGCCGCCCAGGGCGAGAAACAGGGCGGCAAAGGCCACCTCCAGGCTGCGGCTGGCCGACACGATGAGGGCCGCCAGGCCCAGCAGACCGAGCGCGGCGGTCACGCTGAGCAGCCGGTGTTCGGCCTGGGCCGGGGGCAGGCGGAGAAGACGGCCCGGCGGAATCCGGCGCGCTTCGCGCAGCAGGCCGAGCACCGAGATCAGGGCGGTGCCTACGGCGCCCAGCCACAAAAACAGATACAGGCCGGCCTCGGGCTGCACGCGGGCGGGCGCCAGCAGGCCGTAGAGTTCGGCAACCGGGGTGCGCACCAGCCCGATCAGGCCGGCGGCCAGCAGCGTGCCCAGCACCAGGCCGATCAGCGCGGCCAGCCCTGCCAGCACGGCGGTTTCGGTCAGCAGCAGTGCGGTGATGCGGCCGCTGGTCACGCCAACGGCGCGCAGCATCGCCAGGCTGCGGCGGCGCTGGACCAGCAGGAAAGACAGCACGCTGAAGATCACGAACAGGCCCACGGCGAGGCTGATCAGGCCCATCGCCGTCAGGTTCGCGCGCATGCCTTCGGTCAGCCGGGCTGCGGTATCGCGGCGCTGGGTGGCGCTGCTCAGTTCGAGGTCGTCCGGCAGTCGCTGCTGCAGCCAGTCGCGGGCTTCAGCCGGGGCGTCGATCCAGCTCAGTTCGCCCTGGCGGCCGGTCAGGTCCTGCAGCGCGGCAATGTCCATCAGCAGGCGACCGTCGAGGTCCGGCCCGGTGGCCACCGGGCCGATCAGTTCGACTTCGAAGCTGCGTTCGCCGAGCCGAAGGGACAACGCCTCACCCGCGGCCTGCCCGAGGCGCTCGAGCGTTGACGCATTGGCCGCGGCCGCGGCGGGCCATTCGAGCAGGCGGGTGAGCAGCCCGGGCGGCAGCAGGCTGCGGCCGTCGCCGGCAAAGGGGTCGATACCCAGCAGTTCGAGACGATGCTCGCCGAGGGCCACCCGCTGCTGAAGTACGGGAGTCAGCGGTGGTGCGCCGTCGAGCAGTGCCAGCCGGCGGTAAAGCGTCTCGTCCAGGGGGGCGCCCGGTGACGTCACGCGCACGCTGTCGCGCCCGGAAAGGGCCACGGCCGCGCCGTCGAGCGAGTCGACGAGCACATCGCGCATCAGCGCCACGCCGGTCATCACCGCCACCCCGGCGGCCATGCCGGCCAGCGCCAGCGCCAGCTGGCCCGGGTGGCGCCGGAAGAACCGCCGGGATGATTGCAGCAGCAGATACATCAGTCTGCGCGCAGACGGCCGCCGCGCAGGCTCAGCTGACGGTCGCAGATTGCGGCTGCGGCGGGGTTGTGGGTGACCAGTATCAGGGCACAGCCCTGAGCCGCCGTGATTCGGTCGAACAGCGCCAGTACGCGCTCGGCCGTGGCCTCGTCGAGGCTGCCGGTGGGCTCGTCGGCGAGCAGCAGCTCGGGCCCGTGAATCAGGGCGCGGGCGATGGCGACGCGCTGCTTTTCGCCCCCGGAGAGCTGGTCGGGCATCCGCTCCAGCAATTCGGAGATGCCCAGTATTGCGGTCAGTTCGCCGGCCCTGTCGTTGACGTTGCTGCCGCCGTCCCCTGCAGGAGCATCAAGGCCGTTGAGCCACAGCGGCAGCGTGATGTTTTCGCGCACGTTCAGCGAGTCGATGAGATTGAAGTCCTGAAAGACCAGGCCGATGTTGCGCGCCCGAAAGCGCGTCAGCCCGGGTTCGGCAAGGTCGGCAAGCCTCTCGCCGAGCACTTCCACGACGCCAGCGTCGGGCCGATCCATGCCGGCGGCGAGGTTGAGCAGCGTGGACTTTCCCGAGCCGGAGGCGCCCATCACGGCGACACGCTCGCCCCTTGCGACGTCAAGATTCAGGTGCTCGAGCACGGTCACCACCCGTGCACCGGCGCGGAATCGGCGGGTCACGCCGCGCAGCGCCAGTGCGGTTGACGAGCGGTTTTCGGTCATCGACTGAACTCCTGTTTGACGCAGGCCGGGAGTCATTATGGAAGAAACTGCCCGTTGATGGGGCTCTGCCCCCGGTGGGGAGGAACTTTCCGCTGCCGTGCCGCTCTTAATCAGCGGAAGCCCTGCGGGCGATTTTCGCAATTGGATTGGTGTTTGTGCATCATCTGTGGTAGCCTTACAACCAACCTTGGCAAAACCGCAACGGTTGAACCAGGGTCGCAGGGCGCGAAGCGAGGTACATCACTCCGACATAATTGCCCCTCCCGTGACCCGGGAGGGGCTTTTTTTTGAGTCAACCGACAATAACGATCCAGATCCGGAGTCATCGACATGCAGCTGACGATGTTGAAAGGCAAGATTCACCGCGCAACCGTTACCCGGGTCGAGCGCGACTACGAAGGTTCCTGCGCCATCGACGAAACGTTGCTCGAGGCAGCAGGGATTCTCGAGCATGAACAGATACATATCTACAATATCACCAGCGGCGAGCGCTTCGTGACCTACGCCATTCGCGGCGAGCGCGGCAGCGGTGTGATTTCGGTCAACGGCGCCGCGGCTCACAGGGCGGAACAGGGCGACCTGGTCATCATTGCCGCCTATGCGCGCATGTCCGAGGCCGAGGCAGGCGAGCACGAGCCGCGTCTGGTCTATCCTGACGCCGACAATCGAGTCGTGCGCACTGCCGGGCGGATTCCTGTCCAGGCCGCCTGATTTTCAGGCGCCATCGTTGCAAAAAAACAACACCCCGACTGTTGCTGCGCTGATGGCTGCCGATCCCGGCCGGGCGCAGGATTTTGTGCGCAGCGGCGGCGGCTGGTGCCTGGACTTCTCGCGGGTGCCCATGACCCGCGAAGGGCTCGCGGCTCTGGAGGCGCTGCCGGCAGCATCGCGGTTGAAAGCTGCCGTGGAGCAGCTGTTTTCCGGCAAGGTAGTCAACCCCAGCGAGGGCCAGCCGGCCCTGCACATGGCGCTGCGTGCTTCCAGGTCCTTTCAGGGGCTGGAAGCCAGCGAAGCCGAGCGCGTGCTCGCCGAGCGCGATCGTTTCCTGGGTGTGGCGCGTCGGCTCCACGCCGGCGAAGCCGGCCTCACCGACCTGATTCACGTGGGCATCGGCGGCTCCGACCTGGGGCCCCGGCTGGTGGCCGACGCCCTGAGTGGCGATGACAGCGCGGTACGCGTTCACTGGCTGTCGACGCTGGACGGTCGCCGTTTCGAGCGCCTGTGTCGACAGCTGGATCCGGCCACCACCGGCCTGGTGATTGCCTCGAAGTCCTTTTCCACTGAAGAAACCCTGCTGCTGGCCCGCGCCGCCAGGGAGTGGCTCGGCAGCGGCTGGGCCGAACGCTGCTGGGCCGCCACGGCCAATGTCGAGCGCGCGCGGGCATTCGGTCTCGACGACGCGCACATTCTTTCATTTCCGGCGTGGACGGGCGGGCGCTTTTCACTCTGGTCTTCAGTCGGCGTCAGCGCGGCGGCCGCGATCGGCGTGGATCGTTTCGAAGCCCTGCTGGCCGGCGCTGAAGCGGCCGATGACGACTTTCGCGATCGGCCCGATGCCGCCGGAGCGGCCACATTTCTGGGCCTGCTGATGCATTACCTGCGTCGCGAACTTGACTGCAAGACGCTTGGCTTCGTCAGCTACGAACCGCGTCTGGCGCTGCTGGCCGACTACCTGCAGCAGCTGATCATGGAAAGCCTTGGCAAGGGCGTCGAGCTGACGGGCCGGCCCGTCGACGGGCCGACGGCGCCGCTGATTTTCGGCGGCTGTGGTACCGATCTGCAGCACTCGATCTTTCAGGCCCTGCATCAGGGGCCGGATTCACATCCGCTGATTCTGATCGGCGCGCGGCAGGGTGGGCATGATCGACCGGATTGGCAGCGGCGTCAGCTGGCGCATCTGCTGGCCCAGGCCGAGGCCTTGTCCAGCGGTCGTGCCGAGGGGCAATCCTTTCAGCGCATGCCGGGCAATCGACCCGTGGCCACTCTGCTGATCGACCAGCTTGATGCCGCCTCGCTTGGATGGCTGCTGGCCAGCTTCGAGCAGGCGGTCTATGCCCTGTCGGTGATCTGGCGGATCAATCCCTTCGATCAGTGGGGCGTCGAGGAAGGCAAGCGCCTGGCCTGCGAGATCAGGCGCCGGCTCGACTAGCCGTCGCCACCCTCGCCTTTGCGGTTGGTGCTGTTGATCGGAATGGTGATGATCGGCAGACCGATGGCATCGTTGCGTGTGCGCGCCTGCAATACATCGCCTCGATGCTCGGTTCCGTTCGGCCCCAGAAAGTAGAACATCTCGGCCACGCCGTGGAATTGATCGAGTGTGATCAGGTTGATCCGCGCGGTCTCGCTGAGGCCCGGCACAAAACCGAGTGGCAGCACCAGCCCTTTGCTGCTCTGATCGGTGCCCAGCGCGGTATAGAAGACTTCCAGCCGGATCTCGGCTTCGTTCGGCTCGTCGACCAGCTGCATGTCAAAGCGCCGGGCCAACTCCACCCCCAGGCGCCAGTCTGCATACCGCTGGATATCGGTGTGGTTGACGAAATGGCTGGATAGGTGCACGCGCTTGCCTGAATGCGGCGCGAAATCCCCGGCCGGCAGATGCTGCATCAGGTCGTCGATGCTGTGTGTCACCAGCTGCTGTGCACTCGCCCCGACGAGCGAATCCTGAACCTGTCGCGATGAGCAGGCGGTCAGTATGATCAGGCAGAAAACGATGAGAGGCAGGCGGCAGGCGCTGTTCGACATGGCAGGTTCTCGTGCTTCATTGAAGTCAACCGGGGTCGAAGGATAACAGCCCGACATCAATTCGGCTTGCACCCGGGGAGCGGGCAACCGACAATGCCGCTTCCCCGGCCGTTGCCAACCCATTCGAGCACATGTCTGCAAGTTCTCACGCCCCTGATCTGCCGGCAGAAATCCGGCGAACGTTGCTGCTCGCCGGTCCGCTGATCATCGGCCAGGTGACCGGCTATGCGATGACGGTCGTCGACACCCTGATGGCCGGCCGGCTGGGCGCGCTCGATCTCGGCGCGGTTGCCGTGGGCTCGTCCATCTGGACTGCCGGCATGGTGTTCATCGTCGGCATGCTGATGGCCGTTTCCGCCGCGGTCTCCCAGCTGGAGGGCGCCGGGCAGCGTCGCCAGGCCGGCGAATTGACCCGCCAGGCGCTCTGGCTGGCCCTGTTGGTCTCGCTGCTGCTGTTCTGGCTCATGCGTCGCGGCGGCTGGGTGATGTCGGCCATTGGTGTGGAGCCGGCCGTGGGCGAGCTGGCCAACCGCTACCTGCTGGCCATCAGCTGGGGCATGCCGGCGCTGGCGGGCATGACCGCGCTGCGCTTTTTCTCCGAAGGCATCGGCTACACGCGCCCGACGATGTACATCGGCGTGGCCGGCATTGTGTTCAATGTGCCGCTCAACTACACCTTGATGTTCGGCAAGCTCGGCATGCCGGCTCTGGGGGCCGAGGGCTGTGGCTGGGCCACGGCCAGCGTGTTCTGGCTGCAGCTGCTGATGATGGCGGCCTGGATCCTGTGGCAACCTCGCTATCGTCCGTTCGCGGTCTTTTCGCGTTTCAGCGGGCCGGTGTGGCGCGAGATCTTGGGTCTGATCAGGCTGGGTCTGCCGATCGGGGTCATGGTGTTCTTCGAGGTCAGTCTGTTCATCGCCAGCGCTCTGGCGATCGGTACCCTTGGCACGGTGCCGGTGGCTGCGCACCAGGTGGCGGTCAACTATGCCGGGCTGATGTTCATGGTGCCGCTGGGCCTGGCGGGGGCGATTACCGTGCGGGTGGGCAACGCGGTTGGTCGCAAGGACCGCGCGGGCGCCCGCCGCGCCGGCGTCGTCGGCATGCTGATGGCGCTGGGGTTCGGGGCGCTGTCGTCCGCGCTCATGGTGCTTTTCCCCGAGGCCATCGTGCGCCTCTACACCGCAGACGCCGAGGTCGTCGCGCTGGCCGTCAGCCTGTTGTTCTTTGCTGCGGTCTTCCAGCTGGCCGACTGTCTGCAGGTCTCGGCTGCCGGCGCGCTGCGTGGCCTTGGAGATACGCGCGTGCCCATGTTCTACAGCGTCGCCGCTTACTGGCTGGTGGGCATGAGCCTGGGCTGGTGGCTGACCTTCCGTCAGAACTGGGGGCCGGCGGGCATGTGGTGCGGCATCATTGCCGGTTTGACGGCTGCGGCTTTTCTGCTGAGCTTCCGGTTTCTGCGCACCACCACTTCTGGCGAACGCGTCCGCACGCTCGCGGCGGTGCAGAGTGCGCCTGAGTGATTCACGACGTCAATGACTAACGGCATATTGTGAGCTTCTGCGGAGACTGAGTAGAATGGCTGTAGATCCTTCCTCGCCAAAAATTCCTCAATGACTCTGAATTCGAGACCCAACGTGCTCGTCCGGCTGTGGCTGGGCTTCTGGCGCGGCCTGACCGCATTTCGCATGGCCGTGTTCAACATCATCTTCCTGGTTGTGCTGGCGCTGTTGATCCGCGTGTTGTTCTTTACATCCGATCAGATCATCGTCGATGCGCAGACGACGCTGGTCATCGAACCCGAAGGTACGATCGTCGAGGAATACACCGGGACCGTGCTGGATCGTGCCCTGGGCGAGGCCATCGGCCAGGCAGCGACCGAAACCCGGCTGCGCGACATTCTGGCGGCTCTGGACGGCGCCGCCGAAGACGATCGCATCGTGCAGGTCCTGGTTCGCACCGACAAGCTTTGGGGGTTGGCCCCGGGGCTGCAGAGCGAGCTGGCCGATGCCTTTGCGCGCTTCCGTGAGACGGGCAAGCAGGTCATCGCCTACGGCGGCACGATGATGCAGGGGCAGTACATGCTGGCTTCGATGGCCGATGAGGTCTGGCTGGATCGGGACGGCATGTTGCTGCTCGAGGGCTACAGCCAGTATCGGCAGTACTATGCCGAAGGCCTCGAAAAACTCGAGGTCGATGTCAACCTGTTCCGCGTCGGCGAATACAAGTCGGCGATGGAGCCGTTCATCCGCAACGACATGTCCGCGGCCGACCGCCGGGCAACCGAAACCTGGCTGAGCGATCTCTGGCAGAGCTGGCTCGATCAGGTAGCGATTCATCGCGGCCTGCCGGTGGAAGTGCTGGTCGATCTGACCGAGAATTTTGCCACCGTGGTCGAGGCGGCCGACGGCAATCTGGCCGCCATGGCCCTGGAGCGTGGGCTCGTTGACCGACTTGTCAGTCGACCGGAGCTGCGCGCCGAGCTGGCCAATCGTGGCAGTGCCGATGCCGACAAGGGGTTCCGTCAGATCGGGTTTGCGACCTACGTCAAGGCCTCGCAGCAGTGGCGGCCAGGCGCCGATCAGGTGGGCATCATCGTCGCGCAGGGAGCGATTGTCGAAGGCAACCAGCCGCCGGGTACGATCGGCTCGGAGTCGACTTCGCGCCTGATTCGCCAGGCCGCGCGCGACGACAGCATCAAGGCCGTCGTGTTGCGCATCGACTCGGGCGGCGGCAGCGCGTTTGCCTCGGAGGTCATCCGCAGCGAGCTGATGGCGCTCAAGGAGGCCGGCAAGCCGGTGGTGGTGAGCATGGGCAACGTTGCCGCATCCGGCGGTTACTGGATCGCCATGGGCGCTGATGAAGTCTGGGCCTATCCGACAACGCTCACCGGCTCGATCGGCATTTTCGGATTTTTCCCGACGTTTCAGGACACGTTGGCGAAGATTGGCGTGCATACCGATGGCGTCGGCACCACGCCGCTGTCCGGCGCCCTGCGTGTCGACAGTGCACTGAAAGAGCCGGCACGCAATCTGCTCCAGAGTTTTATCGAGCATGGCTATCGCGAGTTCACGCGGCTGGTGGCAAAGCACCGCCACATGTCGCTCGAGGAGGTCGATGCGGTCGCTCAGGGTCGCGTCTGGAGCGGTGCGCAGGCCCAGCGTCTCGGGCTGGTTGATCAGCTCGGCACGCTCTCTGAGGCGGTTGCTTCGGTGGCGCGCAGCGCGGGCATCGGCGAGCGCTATGAGGTGACCTATGTCGAGCCCAGGCTCTCGCCGGTCGAGCAGTTCCTGGTCGACATGGCATCGGCCTCGGTTCGGATGGCTGCGACCCACTCCACGACTCGGGTCGCGAGCTGGCTTCCCGGCGAGCTGGGGCAGACTCTGCTCGCTGACCTGCGATTGGTGCTGAATCAGACGCAAACCGGCCGACCCGGCGTCATGGCGCACTGCCTGTGCCGGGCGCCGCGCTGAGCGCCACGGAAACGCGTTTCAATCTCGACCTGCTTTGAGTATGATGGCCGCTTCGCTCTGGCCGGGCGGGGACGGAGGCGGTCGACGTGATCCATACACCAAACGGGGATGAGTTCAACCCATGCTGGCTGCCGTAACTGATTTTCTCTGGTCCTATGTCCTGGTCGTGGTGCTGATTGCGCTTGGCCTGATCTTCACCGTCGCTTCACGCTTCGTCCAGCTGCGCTACTTCGCCGAAATGTTTCGCGTGCTCGGGCAGGCCTTCAAGCACCACACCGGGCATGTTTCTTCCTTCCAGGCGCTGACGCTGAGCGTGGCCGGGCGCGTGGGCGCCGGCAACGTGGCCGGTGTGGCAGTGGCCATCACCCTGGGCGGTCCCGGCGCCGTGTTCTGGATGTGGGTGGTCGGCCTGATCGGCATGGCCACCAGCTTTTTCGAATGCTCTCTGGGGCAGGCTTTCAAGACCATTGATTCCAGGACGTCCACGTTCCGTGGCGGCCCGATGTACTACATGGAGCGCGGCCTGGGCAGCCGCAAGCTCGGCATGATCTTCACGCTGCTGCTGCTGTTTACCTTCGGTCTGGCCTTTGTGGCGCTGCAGTCGTTCACGGCCTCATCCTCCCTGGAAGAAGCCTTCGACATTCCCATGCATGTCACCGGTATCGTGATGACCATTGTCGTGGGCCTGACCATCTTCGGGGGTGTGCAGCGCATCTCCCGTGTCACCGAGGTCATCGTGCCGGTCATGGCCGTGGCCTATGTCATCGTTGCCATTGTTGTCGTCGGGCTCAATGCCGGCGAGGTGCCGGGCGTGCTGGCGCTGATCGTGAAGTCCGCCTTCGGGTTGGAGGAAGCCGTCGGCGGCGGTATCGGTGCTGCCATCATGATGGGCGTGCGGCGTGGTCTGTTTTCCAACGAGGCCGGCCTGGGGAGCGCACCCAACGTCGCGGCGGTAGCTTATGTTCCGCACCCGGTCAATCAGGGCATTGTGCAGAGTTTCAGCGTCTTCATCGACACTGCCATCATCTGCACGGCAACAGCGCTGATCATTCTCATTGCCGGCATGCACGAGCAGAGTTCGGTCGACAACGGGGTCGTGCTGACCCAGCTGGCGCTGCAGCAGCACGTGGGGCCCTGGGGCCAGACTTTTGTCAGCGTGATCCTGACACTGTTCGCCTTCAGCTCGATTCTCTACAATTTCTATCTGGGCGAGAACTCCTCGAGCTGGATGACGCCCGGCAATCCGGTGTTCTTCATCATGTTTCGGGTGCTCATGCTGGTGCTCATCCTGTGGGGATCGATGCAGGATCTGACCACGGTGTTCAGCTTTGCCGACCTGACCATGGCGCTGCTGGCAGTGTTCAACCTGGTCGCGCTGGCACTGCTGATGAAAGTCGCATTCCGCCTGATGAACGACTACGACCAGCAGTCGCGCGCCGGCAAAGTGCCGGTTTTTGATCCGGACAAGTTTGCCGATCTGAACATTGATCGCGAAGCCTGGAAGGATGCCGCCGATTCGATCGATCGCGTCAGGAAATAGGGCGCGCCCTCCGTGGTTCTCATGTTTTGCAGAGCAGCGCCGCGTCTGGTCGCCTGTTCGTCAGGCCGCGGCGCGGTGGCGCTTGAGATAGACCAGCAGCTGTGAGATGGCCGCCGGGGTCATGCCGGGAATGCGGCTGGCCTGATCGATGGTGGCCGGGCGGGTTTTCTCGAGTTTTTCCAGCAGCTCGGACGACAGCCCCTTGACCGTCTCGAAATCGAAGTCGTCCGGAATGGGTTTTGCGGCTGCACGGCGCTGACGCCTGATTTCCGCGCGCTGGCGATCGAGGTAGCCGGCGTAGCGGATCTGGATGGCGACCTGGCCGGCAACGTCGTCGAGCTCGACTCCCGGGCCGATTCCCTCGATCTCCATCAGCGCCGCATATTCGACTTCCGGTCGCCGCAGCAGCTCCTCGGCGGTGACGTCCTTGCGGATGTCGATATCCAGGGTTCGGGCCGCGCGCTGTGCCAGCTCGGACCGCGCCGGAACCCGCAGCGCGCTCAGGCGCGCGCGCTCGGCCTCGATGGCTTCCCGGCGAGCGCAGAAGCGACGCCAGCGCGTATCGTCGACCAGGCCGAGTTCGCGCCCGGTTTCGGTCAGCCGCAGATCGGCGTTGTCTTCGCGCAGGTGCAGGCGAAACTCGGCGCGGCTGGTGAACATCCGGTAGGGCTCGGGCGCGCCCTGGGTAATCAGATCGTCGATCAGCACGCCGATGTAGGCCTGGTCTCGCCCGGGCGTCCACGGCGCCTGTCCGCGCGCCTGACGTGCGGCATTCAGGCCGGCGATCAGGCCCTGTGCTGCAGCCTCTTCGTAGCCGGTGGTGCCGTTGATCTGACCGGCGTAGTACAGGCCGGCGAGGTGGCGCGTCTCGAGGCTGGCGCGGATTTCGCGCGGGTCGAAGAAGTCGTATTCGATGGCGTAGCCCGGCCGGGTGATGTGCGCATGCTCGAGGCCCTGGATGGAGCGCACCAGTTCGATCTGCACGTCGAAGGGCAGGCTGGTGGAAATGCCGTTGGGATACCACTCGTTCAGCCCCAGGCCCTCGGGCTCGAGAAAGACCTGGTGCGAGTCCTTGTCGGCGAAGCGCACTACCTTGTCTTCGATCGAGGGACAGTAGCGCGGGCCGCTGCTCTCGATCTGGCCGGCATACATCGGCGAGCGGTCGAGGTTGGCACGAATCAGGTCGTGCGTGGCCTGCCCGGTGCGCGTGACGTAGCACGAGACCTGCTCGGGGTGGTGGTCGCGTTCGCCCAGGAACGAAAACACGGGTCGATGCGCATCGCCGACCTGCTCCTCGAGCCGGGGCAGGTCGATGCTGCGCCCGTCCAGCCGCGGCGGGGTGCCGGTCTTGAGTCGGCCGACGCTGAAAGGCAACTCGCGCAGGCGTGCGGCCAGGGCGTTGGCCGGCGCGTCGCCGGCGCGGCCGCCGGCCAGTTGAGTCTCGCCGATGTGGATGCGGCCGCCGAGAAACGTGCCGGTGGTCAGCACCACCGCGGCCGCGCTGAACTCCAGGCCCATGGTCGTGCGCACGCCGGTGACGCGATCGCCTTTGACCACCAGGTCATCGACCGGCTGCTGGAACAGGGTGAGATTGTCCTGTGCCTCCACGGCCCGGCGGATGGCGTTGCGGTAGAGCGTGCGATCGGCCTGGCAGCGCGTGGCGCGAACCGCCGGCCCCTTGCGCGCGTTGAGGCGTCGCCACTGAATACCGGCAGCATCGGCCGCCTGGCCCATGATGCCGCCCAGCGCGTCGATTTCGCGCACGAGATGTCCCTTGCCGATACCGCCGATGGCCGGGTTGCAGCTCATCTGCCCGATGGTTTCGATCGCGTGGGTCACCAGAAGCGTGCGCGCACCCGTGCGTGCTGCGGCCAGCGCGGCCTCGGTGCCGGCATGGCCGCCGCCGATGACGATGACATCATAGCTGTCGGGATAGCGCATGAATCAATAGCCAAGTGCGTGATTAAGGGCGTATTTTAACCGTAATCCCGGGGGTGACGAAAGCCGCCGCTCCGGGCGGCTCCGGCGGCGGCCGGAGCGGTCATGTGCGCCAATCCGTCTGGCTTGCGTCAACGGCGGCGGAGTCCGCTTCGATCATGGCCTCCAGTTCGGGCAGGGCCATGCGCTGCTGGGGGCGGCCGTCGACCGGGCTGGGTGGTGCCTGGCGTGCCTGTGGCCCGATCATCTGGATCAGCTCGACCACGTGGCCGCCGCCTTCCAGGACCACGATTTCGAGATCGCGTGCGCTGCCGTCATGCCATCGTATGCGCCGGGTTTCCTGGCTGAAGGGCAGGTGACGCTCCATCAGGAAGTGCACGATGGCGTCGGGGTCGTCGCTGAACACGTGCAGGCTGATGCGCGAGTGCTCGTCTGCGGTGCCGTCAAGAACCGGGCCGACCAGGCGAGGCCGGAAGGGGGCGAACAGACGCATGGCCGAGGCCGCCGCTGAGCGCAACTCGAGCAGATTTGCCGAATGCTCGACCCCGCCGTAGAGGCTTTGCCATTCACGCAGGGCACGCTCGACCTCGCTGTTGGACGGCAGGCCCGTTCTTGACGAGGCGCCCACCCGCCGGGCGGCTTTTTCCTTGGCGGCCAGATAGCTCTTCTGGCCCTCGGTCGCGATGATGCGCGCGGCTTCGGCAGCGACTTCCTGCCGGATTCGGCTGTTACGCATGATGTGTCTTTCGCTCATGATCAGACCCTCCCGGACACGCTAGAAAACCCGGTAGGGGTCGGTTTCCTTCCCGCCGGCCTTGTCGTCTGCCATCGGCGGCAGATTGTCGCTGTGGAACCACTCCGGGATGGCGCCGGGTGTTCCGGGGCGGGCGCGCAGACCCGTTTCCGGGTCGATCAGCGCCCGGGAGATGCCCACCGGCACCGGCCGATGGGCTTCGGGGCGACCCTCCAGTGCAATCTGCATGAAGTTCACCCACAGCGGCAGGGCAGTGCGGGCCCCCTGTTCCTGGCGTCCCAGTGATTCGTTGCTGTCCATGCCGACCCACACAACGGTGACGATGTTTCCGCCGTAACCGGCGAACCAGGTGTCACGCTGATCATTGGTGGTGCCGGTCTTGCCCGCCAGGTCGTCGCGCCCCAGGGCCAGCGCCCGGCGCCCGGTGCCATGGCGGATGACGTCGCGCATCATGGAGTCGATCAGCCAGCTGGTCTGGGCGCTGAGCGCGCGCTCAGCGCCGGTCGGGCGCGGCGGGCCGATGAGTTCGCGGCCGGAGTCCACTGGTTCTTCCATGTCGGGCGACTCGCTGCCTGCAAGCTCGGGCCGGCGCAGGCGCGGGGCGTTCTTTTCCTCGACTGATGGCGGCGCCACGGCGTCGGCTGCGGTCGGGTTTGGTGGCGGTATGTCGGCGCAGTGCTCGCAAGGCAGTGCCCACTCGGTTGCGAACAGTGTTTCACCGTCGCTGTCGCCAATGCTGTAGAGATACTCGGGCTCGATGCGGTAACCGCCGTTGGCAAAGGGGGCAAGGGCGGAGGTCAGCTTCAGCGGCGACATCGATGCGCTGCCCAGAGCCATGGAGGGGCCGTTGGGCAGCTGTTCGCGATCGAAGCCGAAACGGGTGATGTAGTCGCGCCCGTAATCTACGCCCATATCCATCAACAGGCGCACGCTGACCAGGTTACGGGAGTTGACCATCGCCTCGCGCAGTCGGGTCGGGCCGAAGAAGCGGTGGCTGAAGTTGGTCGGTTTCCATGCGCGCTCCATCGACGGATCATTGACCACAACCGGAGCATCGTTGACCCGTGAGGCGGGCGTGTAGCCGTGATCCAGCGCCGCGGAATAGATGAAGGGCTTGAACGCCGAGCCTGGCTGCCGGCGGCTTTGTGTGGCGCGATTGAACTGGCTGTGGGCAAAATCGAGCCCGCCGACCAGGGCGAGGATTTCGCCGGTTTCAGCGTTCATGCTCACCAGCGCGCTTTCGGCCTGCGGCAGCTGTGCCAGCTGCCAGCTGCCATCGTTCTTGCGCAGCCGCACGATGTCGCCGGCGGCCACGACATCAGCGGGTGTTTCCGGCGCCGCGCCGGTTGCATCACTGCTGATGAACGGGCGAGCCCAGGACAGGGCTTCGAACGGCAGCGTTACCGAACTGCCATCGGCCAGCTGCAGGTAGGCGGCCTTCTCGTCGGTCGACAGCACCGCCGCCGGCTGCAGCCCGGCAATCGGTCGCATCGATTCGAGGCGTTCCGATACCGCCTCGGAATCATCGAGCCCGGCGGCATCGATCCGGTCTTCCGGCCCACGCCAGCCATGGCGACGGTCATAGGTCAACAGGCCCTCGCGGACGACCTGATTGGCTGCTCGCTGCAGGCGGCCCCGAATGGTCGTCCGTGCCACCAGTCCGTCATTGTAGGCCGCTTCCGAGCCGACCAGATCGACGACATTCTGCCGCACCATTTCCGCCACCCAGGGTGACTCGAGCTCGACGATCGGACCGTGATAACTGGCGCTGTTGGGCTGAGCCAGCGCCAGGCGATATTGCGGTTCGGTAATGTGCCCCAGCTCGAGCATGCGCCCGAGAATCCAGTCGCGACGTCCCATCGCCTGCGCCGGCCCGGAAATCGGATTGTTGCGCGACGGCGCCTTGGGCAGGCCGGCAATCATGGCGGTCTCGGCCAGCGTGAGCTCGTCGAGCCGCTTGCCGTAGTAGACCTGGGCGGCGGCGGCCACGCCGTAGGCGCGATGCCCGAGAAACTCCTTGTTGAGGTAGAGCTCGAGAATCTCGTCCTTGCTCAACTCCCGCTCGATCTTGAAGGCAAGCAGCATCTCGCGTAGTTTTCGCGTGACCGAGTAATCGGTCGACAGGAAAAAGCGCCGCGCCACCTGCTGGGTGATGGTCGATCCTCCGGGAACCCGACCCTGGCCCATGCTCAAGGCATACAGCCAGACCGCACGCGCCGTTCCCCGCCAGTCCACCCCGGGGTGGCTGTAGAATCGGTCGTCCTCGGCAGAAAGGAATGCCTGGACAAGTTGCTCGGGCATCTGATCGAGCGCGACCGGCCGGCGGCGCTGCTCGCCGATCTCGGCCATGAGCTCGTCATCGGCCGAGTAGATCCGCAGCGGGACCTGCAGCTGCACGTCCCGAAGCGACTCGACCGGGGGCAGGGACGGAACGATCGTCAGCCAGATGACAAGAGCGCCAATTGCTGCGAGAATGAACAGCAGCAAAAACAGGCGGATAGAAAAAACTATTAAAGGCTTTATTCGGGCCATCAGTTATGGTAAATGTAGGCACAGTGAAGACAGGGCAATGCACGTCTTGGACGGGAACCGAGGGCAAAAGTGCCCGTGAACTGAGGTCCGGACGACCTTCGATCAGAGGGTAGCACGACTTGTACCTGGCGAGACCGGCACTGTGAGGGGTAGTGTCCGGTCGGCCAACAAAGCACGAGCCAGTCATGAACGGCCGGCCGACCAGAGGGCGAAAGACAACAACATGAGCAACTTTCTGAGAAAGCTGTTGGGCGCCGCGCCGCCGCCTTTACTGGGCGTCGATATCGGCACCAGCAGCATCAAGGTGCTGCAGTTGGGCAGCAGCGGTTCAAGCTATCGCGTCGAAGCGTTTGCCATCGAGCAAACGCCCGACGGCTCGATCAGCGAGGGCACCATCACCGACACCGATCGCGTGGCCGAGGCGGTCAAGCGTGCCATCAAGCGCTCGCGCGCCAAGGCCAGGGACTGCGCCATGGCCGTCAGCGGTTCGGCGGTCATTACCAAGGTCATCAACCTGCCATCGGATCTTTCCGAGGACGATATCGAGGCCCAGATCGAGGTCGAGGCGGGGCAATACATCCCCTACCCGCGCGATGAGGTTAGCCTGGATTTCGAGGTTCTGGGGCCCGCTCCGCGCAGTGCCGAGCTTGTCGAGATCCTGCTCGCAGCCTCCAAGACCGAACATGTCGATCTGTGTCGCGAGGTGGCCGAGCTGGCGGGGCTGGGTCTCAGGGTCGTCGATGTCGAGTCCTACGCCATCGCCAACGCCTTCGATCTGGTACGCAGGCATGCAGGGATCGACGAAGGCGAGGCGATCGGAGTGCTGAATATGGGCGCGACCGCATCCACGTTCATCGCGCTTCGCGGCAATCGCACGATCTACAGCCGCGAGCATGCCTTCGGCGGGCAGCAGCTGGTCGACGATTGCATGCGGCGCTACGGCATGGATTCGGAGCAGGCGGCCTTTCTGCAGCGCGGCGAGACCCCGCCGGCCGGATTCGAGGACGAGATCCTGGAGCCATTCCGCGAGAACGTGATCCAGGAGATCAGCCGTGCGCTGCAGTTCTACTCCTCTTCCAGCGATTACTCCGGAATCAACACGTTGTTCCTGACCGGCGGGGCGGCGTCCACACCCGGCCTGGCCGAAGCGGTCGGTGACGAGGTTGGCATTTCCTGCGAGGTGGCCGACCCCGTCGAGGGCATGCGCCTGGCGCCGTCCATCGATGCCGCCCGCCTTGAACGTGTGCGGCCGGCACTGACTACAGCCTGCGGGCTGGCCTTGCGGGGGTTTGACTGATGGCCAGAATCAATCTGCTGCCCTGGCGCGAGAATCTGCGCCGGGAACGACAGCGAAACTTCATGATTGCACTGGCCGCCACGGCCGTGGTGGCAATTCTTCTGGTATTCGCCGGCTCTTATATGGTCGAGCGCGAGATCAGCGGGCAGGATGATCGCAATCAATATCTGCAGAATGAAATCCGCACGCTCGACCGCGAGATCGCGACCATCGAGAAGCTCGAGGCCAAGCGTGATGATCTGCTGCAGCGAAAGGAAGTGATCGAGCGCTTGCAGGAGAATCGATCGATGATGGTGCATCTGTTCAATTCGCTGGCCCAGACCGTGCCTGAAGGGATCCGCCTCAATTCGGTAGGGCAGTCCGGCGAGCGCCTGACCATTCGCGGAACAGCGCAGTCGGAGACCCGGGTGTCCGATTACATGCGCAATATCGAGCGTGCTGAATGGATGCATGATCCGGAGCTGAGCATCATCGAGGCGATCGAGCAGTCCGATTCCGGCTTTGAACCTTATCGCTTCGAGCTGCGTGCCCGGATTGCATCACCCAAGACGGTGGCGCAGGAAGAGGCCGCTGCAGAAGCGCTGGAAAAGGAGGCCTGACCAATGGATCTGTCTGAACTCAGAGACCTGGATTTCAGCAACATCGGTTCGGCCTCCACGGGCGTCAAGGTGTTTTTGCTGGCGGTGCTTACGGTCGTCATCCTGGTGGGTGGTTATTTCTACATCGTCAAGGGCAAGCTCGAAACGCTCGAGCGGCGCGAGCACACCGAGCGTCAGCTCAAGCAGGAGTTCGAGGTCAAGGCGGAGAAGGCAGCCAACCTGTCGGCCTACGAACAGCAGCTGGCCGAGATGGAGGAAATGCTCGAAGCGATGCTTCTCCAGCTGCCGTCGAAAACCGAGATGCCGGCGCTGTTGGTCGATATTTCGCAGACCGCACTGGGTGCCGGCATCGACAACGAACTGTTCGAACCCCAGTCGGAAATCAAGCGCGACTTCTACGCCGAGCAGCCCATCAAAGTGCGCCTGGTGGGCAACTATCATCAGTTCGGCAGCTTCGTCAGCACGGTTGCATCGTTGTCGCGTGTAGTCATCCTGACCATGAGCGATATTTCGCTTGAGCCGGTCGAGGGTTCTCAGGGGCGACTCAGGTTGCAGGGCGTGGTCAACACCTATCGTTATCTCGACGAGACCGAGGGTGGGGCCGTCTCGGCAGGAGGCGTACGATGAGCTCGAGCATGCGAAATCTGTTGCTTCTGGCAATGATCGTGTTGCTGGCCGGGTGTCAGCGAGGAACCGGTGATCTGGAAGACTGGACGGCTCAGGTACGCGCCCGCGAGCCGGATCCGATCGAGCCGATTCCGCCGATTCGCACGCCGGAGCCGGTGACTTACGATGCGATGGGCCTGCGTGATCCCTTCCAGCCGGCTCGAAGCGAAAGCGAGGACGAGGAAGAGATCAGCGAAGAAGCCCGTGAAGAGGGTGGTGGGCTGCGACCCGATCCCAATCGACGCAAGGAGTATCTCGAGAGTTTCCCTCTCGATACGCTGGCGATGGTTGGCACGTTGACCATGGAAGGTGTCCAGTACGCACTCATCGAAGACAACGAGGAAGTGGTCCATCGAGTGCGGGAGGGCAATTACATGGGACAGAACCATGGCCTGGTCACAGACATCAGTGCCAGTCGGGTCGAGGTGCGTGAACTTGTGCAGGATGGTCGTGGCGGCTGGTCAGAACGCCGGGTACGCGTGACCATGGCAGAAGACTAATGAATACCGGTAAGGAATTGAACATCATGAGCAAGTCTTCATGGGCGATGAACGGGAGATGGGCAATGAACAGCAGTAGCAAAGCGCTAACGCTTCTGGTCGGGCTGTTCTGGATGGTTTCCATGGCCCAGGCCACGGAGTTGACCGATATCCAGGTCGAGAGCGGAACCGACGAGGTTCGTTTCATACTCGAGCTGGACGGCGAGCCGGGCGAACCATCTGTATTCACCACCGAGCAGCCGCCGCGAATTGTGCTTGAGCTGCCCGACACGAACTCCCGCGTGAATGCCTCCAGGGTGCCGGTCGGTGCAGGCCCGGCGCGCAGCTACACGGCGCTGAGCGCCGGAGGGCGTACCCGCCTGGTGGTCGATATGGCTCGCAGCGCTCCCTACGATGTCGAGGTCAGCGGCAGTCGTGTCACCCTGGCGGTCCAGTCCAGCGGTGCCGGCACCACCGCCACGGCCGTGGCCAGCGCAGAGGGCACCGCTTCGTCGGCGAGCACCGAACATTTCGAGGTAACGGGCATCGACTTTCGCCGCGGAGCGAATGGTGAGAGTCGGGTGTTTGTCGACATGAACCGTCCGGGAGTCAATATCTCGGTCAGCGAACAGACCGGCGGCCTGCGCGTGGTGTTGTTCAACAGCGAACTGCCCGATGATCTTTACCAGCGCCTCGACGTCACCGACTTTGCCACCCCGGCGCAGATGATCACGCCGGAGCAGCGCGGTGACAATGTGCGCCTGAATGTTGAAGTGGCCGGGGCCTACGAGCACCTCGCCTACCAGTCCGACGGCCAGGTCGTGGTCGAGCTCAGTCAGCCGGAAGAGAAAACGCCGCAGGATCGCGAGCTCACATTCTTCGAGGATCGCGACTATCAGGGCAACCGCATGTCGCTGCACTTCCAGGATATTCCGGTGCGCTCGGTGTTGTCGTTGATCGCCGATGTGTCGCAGCGCAACATCGTGGTTTCGGACTCGGTCAGCGGCAATCTGACGCTGCGCCTGACCAACGTGCCCTGGGATCAGGCGCTTGATATCGTGCTCGAGACCAAGAACCTCGACATGCGCGAATCCGGTAACGTCATCTGGATTGCGCCCACCCAGGAGATTGCCCAGCGTGAACAGGCCATTCTGCAGGCCCGCGCCGAGCGCCAGACGCTTGAGCCGCTGCGCACGGCAATCCTCCCGCTGAGCTACGCTGATGCCGGCGAGATGGCCGCCTTGATCCAGTCGGCCTCGGGTGGTGCCGGCGAAGAGGCTGGCGGCGGCTCGACCGGCCTGCTCTCGCCGAGGGGCTCGGTCACCATTGATCAGCGCACCAATACTCTGCTGGTCAACGACACGGCCGATCGCATCGATGCTGTTCGGGAGCTGGTTGCTGATCTCGATCGCCCGGTTCGTCAGGTGCTCATCGAGTCACGCATTGTCATTGCGCGCAGCGACTTCAATCACCAGCTCGGCGTCCGCTTCGGTGTCACCGGCGCGCGCCAGGATTCCCGCGGCAACCTCTACACCATGGCCTCGACCAACGAAGGCACCGATCAGATGGTGCGCGATGGCCTGGCCAATCGCCGCTCGGGCAGCGGCTCGAGCACGCCGGTGGATCTACCGAGCCTGAGCGACCGCCTCAACGTCAACCTGCCCGTTGCCAACCCGGCCGGAAGCCTTGGCTTCAGCGTGCTTGCTGCCGATGTGCTGCTCGATCTGGAACTCAGCGCGCTGGAAAGCGAAGGCCGCGGCGAAATCATTTCCACGCCGCGAGTGATCACCGCCAACCAGGCTGAAGCCTATGTGCTGCAGGGCGTGGAGATTCCGTACGAATCAACCCAGGGTGGCTCCATGGCCGGCGCCATCAACGTCGAGTTCAAGGAAGCCGTCCTCGAGCTTCGCGCGACGCCACTGATCACGCCGGACAACCGTGTTCAGCTCCAGCTTCAGGTCAAGCAGGACACGGTGGGTGAGCTCTACCCCAACGGGCGCGGCGGTTTCATTCCCTCGATCGACACCCGCGAGCTGTCGACGCGAATCCTGGTCGACAACGGCCAGACCGTGGTATTGGGCGGAATCTTCCAGGAGGAGCGCTCCTATCAGGAGCAGAAGGTGCCGGTTCTCGGCGACGTGCCGGTCCTTGGAGGCCTGTTCCGGCAGCGTGGAACCGAGGATCTCAAACGGGAGCTCCTGATTTTCGTGACGCCGTCCATTCTTGATGAGCGCGTATCGGCTGACTGATGCTGCAGCGCAGCAACGTAGCCACGAACAAAGCAGCCATGAACAAAGCAGCGATGAACACCACATCAAAAAACTCGGGATTGAGATTCATGAAGACAATCAGATACGGAATCATTCTGGCAGCGACTGCCCTGCTTGCGGCCTGCGGGGGCAGCTCTTCAGGCAGCTTCGATAACGGTGGTTCGGCGAGCATGAGTATTGCGGTCGAGTCCAGCCAGGTGGCCACCAACAGTTCCATTCAGGTCACGGTACGCTTTCGTGCCGCCGACGGCTCGGCCGTGGCCGACGGAACCGAGGTCACCCTCAACTCCAGTAATGCCAATCGCGGCGTCGTTTCGGCGATGGGTGAGTCCTCGGGCGCTTCTGCCAGCACCACTACCAGCGGTGGCCAGGCCAATTTCAACTTCACCGCACGCTCGAACACCGGCAGCGTCACGCTCACCGCCTCTGCTGCCAACCCCAGCGGTGCCGGAACGGTTTCCGCCACGCGTGAGATCGAAGTGATCGAGGACCCGGGTGCCGAGGGACGGCTGCAGGTCACGGGTGCCCGCACCATGCCGCCCAACACCGAAGGCGTGGAGATATTCATGGGCTCTCCCTTCATCAACGAGCTTACCGTGCGCTACCGCAACGCCGATGGCAGTGCCGGCAGCGTCACCGACGGCAAGATTGCCGTGGGCATCTCACCGGTGAGTCGGGCAGCCTATTCCACCCTGGATGATCCTGAAACCGAAGACATCAACGAGTTCTACGTATTGATGGGCAATGGCCCGGTCAATATGGCGGCAGGCGTGGCCACCATCTTTGTCCACAGCGATACGCAGCCGGGCCCGGTGACGGTGACCGTATCGGCCCAGGACGCCACCACCGGAGATACCTTCTCCGAGGACTTCGAAATCCAGATTGCCGAGGGCGCCGCAGACTTTCTGCCGGCCAATCTTGACTTCTCGGTGCCTACCGACCCGATTTACATTACCGGCTCGGGTGGCAGCACGAGCAAGAACATGACTCTGTTCGTCGATGACTCCGGCGGCAACCCAGTGCCCAACCCCGAAGGCGGTGGTGCCGGATTCAACAACGTGACCCTGACCCTCGACGCCCCCGGCGACAGTCAGGCCCGGCTGAGCGGGACGGGGGCTTCCGGGTCGGTCAGCGGCAGCGAGATTGACGTCCAGTCAGTCAATGGCGTGGTGAATTTCTCCCTCAACGGCGCCACGGAAACCGGCGGCCACAGGATCACGGCGACCGCCGACCGGGCCGACAACAACGTCGACAATGATTTGCTCGACCCGATTACCGCCGAAACCACGGTCAAGGTAGGCGACGGCCGGCTGTTCAGCCTCGAAATCGTCAGCCCCTCGGTCAGTGCCATCCATGCCAATAATACGGTGGGCACCATCATCACTGATGAAGAGCCCGATATTGATCCGGACACGGGCGTGGTCATTCCGCCCAGCGCCGACGGCACCTATTCCCTGACCGTCACCGCGCAAGGCAAGGACCAGGCCGGCAATCCGGTGCTTTCCGGTACGCCCATTGATTTTGGCAAGATCGACGCGCCGTTGACGAAGACGCTGCCGCGTGAGTTCGTGTTTTCAGGCAGCGACGGCAATCCCGAGGAAGGTGGCAATCTGTTCAGCGCCCAGAACCCGCCGGACGGCTTCTTGCCCAGCGCGCCGGATGTTGACGAGGCAGTGGAGCCGGGCGACACCCTGGTGCTGCTGGGCAAGGATATTCCCGGCAACCGCGAACACGAAGCCGCTCGAACCGTGGCCAGCGTGGTTGACAACCGCACCGTCACGGTCACCGAGGACTTCAATCCCAATAACGGCAGCGGTGTCATCGTCGACGATAGCTTCGTCATTCCCTGGGTGATCGGTCGCGCGCGTTTCGGCGCAATCGACAGTCAGGCCAATCTGAGCACCCAGGGACGCGGATCGGTCAAGCTGACCTATCCCATCAGCGCCGTGGGGCGTCCGTTGGTGATCTGGGGGCAGGGCCACCGGGTCGAAGACGGCGGCAACAAGACCGTGGGTCGTGTTCATGCGATGACTTTCCCGGGTATTGCGCCGGCGCAGCTGTCGGCCACGCCCTCGTCAATTCAGGGCAACTCGACGACCACCGTGCGGCTGTGCTACACGGACGCGTTGAATGCGCCCATCAACAACGTGTTCATCCGCGGCGATCTGGTCGAGGGCCCGGCCAGCGGTAGGCTGGATGGACGGGCCATGCCGGCCACGACCGAAATGCCGACTGGCTCCAGCGGCAACGGCTGCACCGTCACCGAAGTCAACACCAGCGGCATGCTGCCCGAAGGTGACGAGTCACTGATTCGCTTCAGCGCCGGTAGCGCAACGGCGGACGTCAAGGTGGTGCCACCGGGCTCGGCCATGCTTCAGGTCAGCCCGTCCAGCTACACTGATCCGAGTGATAGCGTCGTGAGTGTAAGCCTGACGCTGACTCTGCTGGCCAGCGGCGGCGATCCGATGCCTGGCGTTGACCTGGTCGGCGAATGCAGCGCTGACGACGGCGGTACTCTGAAGCTGACGTCTGGCCCCGGCGTGACCGACGCCGACGGCAGGACAAACGCCCGCGTAGAAGTTGGGCTCACGGAATGCACCGGTGATCCTGATTCCGAGGGCTTCCCGCGCCTGGGCCGCTGTACATTCACCACATCCAGTGGCTCGCCGGTGGGCACTTTTGTCGCTACTGGCGTCAATGCCAGCGCCAGCGGGGTCTCACCACCTTGCACGCCCTGAGGGGGCTGAGGGGCCATCTGTCCACGAAACCCAAGGCCCGGCACTGCCGGGCCTTCTTTTTGCCGGGAAGCAGTACAATGGCGGCATGCTTCACGATGACCGTTCCGGCAGCACGCCGCTGCTTGTCAATGTTCCCCACGCGGGTGTCGAACTGCCGCCAGAGCTGGCCTCCCGGCTGAGTGGCAACAGCCGTGAGCTGCCCGACACCGACTGGCATGTGCATCGATTGGCCGAGGCAGCCGCCGGATCGGAAGTCTCGGTGTTGTGCGCCCGTTATTCCCGCTACGTGATCGACCTCAATCGCGGCAGCGACGACAAGCCGCTGTATGCCGGCGCAACCACTGGCCTGGTGCCTACCGTGAATTTCGACGGTTCACCGGTCTATGGTGAAAGCCCGCCCGACGAGGAAGAAGTCGACGCGCGCATCGAACGCTATTGGCGGCCCTACCACCACAAGCTCTCCGCCGAGCTCGAAGCCCTGCGCCGCCGCCACGGCTTTGCGGTGCTGCTTGACCTGCACTCGATCCGCAGCGCCATTCCCCGACTGTTCGAGGGTCGGTTGCCCGACCTCAATCTGGGCACCTTTGAAGGCCGGAGTTGCGACCCCGAACTGCAACAGCGGGCGGCCGACTTGCTGGCCGGCGCAAGCGGGTTCTCCAGCGTGGTCAACGGCCGCTTCAAGGGCGGGTTCATCACCCGTCACTACGGTCGTCCGGAGGCAGGCGTACACGCGCTGCAGCTCGAGATTGCCCAGGCCTGCTACATGGACGAGTCACGACCCCGAGACTGGGACCCGACCGCCGCTGCTCCGCTGATCGCGCAGCTGAAGCAGCTCATCGATACGCTCTCGCAATGGCGCCCGGCATGACGCAAAGGCTGTACTGTTCACGGGTTCTCCTGGCCACGGGCTGGCGTGAGGACGTCACCCTGGAAATCGACGCCAATGGCGTCATCACCTCGGTCATCCCCGGCTGCGCCGAAGGCGCCGAGCGCCTGTCCGGGCCGGTGCTGCCGGGCATGGTCAACGTCCACTCGCATATTCACCAGCGACTGATTGCCGGCCTGACCGGCCGCAGCGCCGGGGCGGAGGACAGCTTCTGGAGCTGGCGCGAGCGCATGTACAAGGCCGTCGGCCTGCTCACAGGCGAAGATTTTCGCGCCCTGGCGGCCTGGGGCTTCATCGAGCTGCTCGAAGGCGGCTACACCACCACCGGCGAGTTTCACTATCCGCATGGCCTGGGCGGGCAGCAGCCTGCCCAGACCGCCGGGCAGGTGCTCGACGCGGCTCAGCAGGCCGGCTGCGCCCTGACCCTGCTGCCGGTCTGGTATCGCTACGGCGGCTTTGGCCGCCAGCCGCTCGGCGAGCGCCAGCGGGCCTTCGGCATGGAGCTCGAGCAGATCGTCGAGCTGGTGACCTCTCTCCAGCGCGAGGCCGGCGGCCTGCAGCGCATCGGCGTGGCGCCGCATTCCCTGCGCGCCGTCGACGCGCGCGATCTGCCGCAGCTTCTGAAAGGCATCGGCGAGGGGCCGGTTCACCTGCACATCTCCGAACAGCCCGCGGAAGTGGCGAGCTGCCTCAAGCACCACGACCAACGCCCGATCGACTGGCTCCTTGAGCACGTCGACATCGACAGCCGCTGGTGCCTGATTCACGCCACCCACGCCAGCGAAGACGAAATGCAGGCCCTGGCTGAACGCTCGGCGCTGGTAGGCATCTGCCCCACCACCGAGGCCGATCTCGGCGACGGCCTGTTTCCCGTGCGTGAATATCTCGATCATGGCGGCCGCGTTGCCGTCGGCTCCGACAGCAACCTGGTAATGTCGGCCGCCGAGGAGCTGCGCCTGCTCGAGTGGGGGCAGCGGCTGCGCCTGCACCAGCGCAACGTGCTCTGCGACGCCGACGAGCATGTCGGCACCGGGCTGTGGCGGCAGGCGGCCGCCAGCGGTGCCGCCGCGCTCGAGCAGCCGGCCGGCGCTCTCGAACCGGGCCGGCGCGCCGATCTGGTGGTCCTGAACGACGCCCATTCGCTGCTCGCCGGTTTGCCGGCGCCCGAGATGCTCGACAGCTTCATCTTCGCGCACGCCGCCGGCATGATCGATCAGGTCCGGGTCGGCGGCCAGACGCTTGTATCCGCAGGCCGCCATCCGGGCAGGGCGGCACTGGAGGCGCGCGTGGCCGATCTTCGTCGCCGGCTCGTCGAGGCCACGGCATCTGCATGAGCTCGGGCCCGCCCCATTCTCCGGCGGCCGAGCGCAACCGCCGGCCCATTGGCGAGGTTCTGCAGCGCTGGCTCGAACCCGACGCGCGCGTGCTCGAGATCGGCGCCGGCAGCGGCCAGCACGCCGCCTGGTTCCATTCCCTGCTGCCCGGAGTGACCTGGCAGGCCAGCGATCTGTCTGAAAACCTGCCCGCGATCCGCGCCCGCCTGAGCGCCGAGGCGCCCGATCTGCCGGCGCCGCTGGCGCTGGACGTGATGGCGACCCGGGACTGGCCTGATGGTCCGTGGGATGCCGTGTACACGGCCAACACCGTGCACATCATGCCCTGGGAGTGCACGCCGGTGCTGCTCCAGCGTGCAGCCGAGCGAGTGCGCCCGGGCGGCCTGCTGGTGATCTACGGCCCCTTCCGCGACGGCGAGCGCTTCGATACGGACAGCAACCGACGCTTCCATCAGCAGCTGGGCTCGACCGACCCGGCCATGGGCCTTCGCGACATCGGGCAGGTTCACCGCGAAGCGGAATCCTGTGGCTGGACGTCCGAGGCTGAAATTGCCATGCCGGCCAATAATCGAATCGTGATCTTCAGGAGACAACAATGAGCGTCAACTATGATGAGCTGGCCCGGCAGGCCGAAGGGCTGCTGTCCGGGCAGAAGCACCGCATTGCCAACGCCGCCAACCTGAGCGCGCTGATCTACCACGCGCTGCCCGAGGTCAACTGGGTCGGCTTCTATTTTCTCGAAGGCGACGAGCTGATCGTCGGCCCGTTTCAGGGGCAGCCGGCCTGCGTACGCATCGCCATGGGCGAGGGCGTGTGCGGCACGGCGGCGGCCACCCGGTCAACGCAGCGCGTCGAGGACGTTCAGGCTTTCGAGGGGCACATCGCTTGCGACCCGGTTTCGCGCTCGGAAGTGGTGGTGCCGCTGATTGTCGACGACCAGGTCATTGGCGTGCTCGATCTCGACAGCCCGCGGCGCGGTCGCTTTGACGAGGCCGATCAGCGCGGGCTGGAAAAGCTGGCGGAAGCCTACGTCAAGTCGCTGGGCTGAACCAGCGTGCGGATTTGCCCGCAGCCGGGCGCGGGTGGCATGTCGGCATCGATGATGACCAGCGTGCCGGGCTGGATGCCCAGACGCGGGCGCTGGTTGGTGAGCCACTGCACCAGCCACTCGAAACCGGGGTTGTGGCCGGTCAGCAGCAGTGATTCGGCGTCCTGATGCTTTTTCAGAATGCCGACCAGATCCTCCTCGAGCGCCTCCCACAGGTCCGGCTCGACAATGTGCTCGGGCCCTTCGAGCCCATCGAGCATCAGCTGCGTCGTTTCGCGGGTGCGCACCGCAGGAGAAACACGCACGGTCGACGGAACGTCCAGACCCGACTGCTGAATCCACTCCCCCAATTTGCGCGCGGTTTCGCGACCGGACTCGGTCAGCGGGCGCTCCTGATCCTTCTGGTCGCGCGCAGCCGAGCAGGCGCGCGCATGACGTAACAGCCACAGCTCCATCCGGGCAGGCCTCTCCATTGATTGCAAGGGGCGTCAGCATACCAGCGCGCGAACCTTTGTGCGTCGCTTCCATATCCGGCCCCAGTTCGGGGGGCGCAGACTACGCCGCTTTCCGCTTTCTTCTCGCAGGAAAAGGCTTGTAACCACGCAAAACAAGGAAAACACGGAATACACGGAATACACGGAAAGTGAATTGAAAACCGTTAACGGAAACGCTTGCAGCGCCCGGCCGCAAGCCGCCGGGTCAATAGCAGTGCGAGCGACTGGTTTGATCAAGCGCGTCGGCTCAGCGCAGCGCCGCCAGGCAGGCGGCGACGTCCAGATTGCCGCCGCTGATGATCACGCCGATACGGCGGCCGGCAAATCGCTCCGGATCGGTCAGTATGCCGGCCAGGGCCACCGCGCCCGAGGGCTCGGCGGTCTGTTTGAGCTGTGCCCAGATCAGCTCCATCGCCGCCAGGATCTGCACCTCGGAAACCGTAGTCACGGCGGTGACATGGCGCCGGATCAGATCGAGATTGCGCTCGCCCACCAGCGCCCGCAGGCCGTCGGCGACGGTGTCGGGTTGATGGTCCGCAACCCGGCGGCCGGCGGCCAGCGAACGCGCGGTATCGTCGGCGCCGGCCGGCTCGACGCCGACCACCTCCGGTGGCCGCGTGGTTGTCAGTGCGGCCAGGGCCGTGCTGGACACCAGCCCGCCGCCGCCCACCGGTGCGACGATGCAGTCGAGATCCGGTACCTGCTCGATCAGCTCCAGCGCCGCGCTGCCCTGGCCGGCGATGATGCGGTCGTCGTCATACGGTGGAATCGGTTCCAGGCCGGTGTCGACCAGCCGGGCAAGCATCGCTTCGCGCCCGGCCTGCGTGGGCTCGCAGAAATGAACCCGGCCGCCGTGGCGGCGAACATTGTCGACCTTGTCGGCCACCGCACCCTCGGGCATCGCAATCTCGGCGCGCAAGCCACGCTGCGCGGCCGCACAGGCCAGCGCTGCGCCGTGGTTTCCGGATGAATGCGTGGCCACGCCGGGGCAGTCGCTGTTCAGCAGCGACACCGCATGGCCGGCGCCGCGCAGCTTGAACGAGCCGGTGTGCTGCAGGTGCTCGCACTTGAAAAACAGGCGCGCGCCCGTCACTTCATCAAGCACATCGGATGTCATGACCGGAGTCGTTCGGATCATCGACCGGATCCGCTCCCGGGCGCGGACAACGTCTTTCGGGGTCAGCGTGGATTCGACAGGCATCCGCCCATGATACTTGCCCGATCGAACAGGAGCCCGCTCATGTCAGCCCGTGGTGACCAGCCCCGCACCCCCGTTTTGCGCCAGGACTACCGGCCGCCGGCCTGGTGGGTCGAGCACGTCGAGCTCGATTTCGACCTGGACGCCGCCGCAACCCGCGTAAAAAGCCGCATGCGGGTGCGCCGCAATCGTGAGCTCGGTGAGCTCGAGTCCGCACCGCTGACCCTGTCGGGTGCCGGCCTGGAAACCAAGCGCGTCGAGATTGACGGCGAGCCGGCGCAGTTCGAGGAGCGCGCCGGCGACGGGATGCTGATCGTCGAGAATGTGCCTGAGCGCGCCGAGGTCAGCATCGAGGTAGTCGTCCACCCCGACCGCAATACCGCGCTCGAAGGGCTGTATCAATCCGGCTCCATGCTGCTGACTCAGTGCGAGGCGCAGGGCTTTCGCAAGATCACCTGGTTTCCCGACCGCCCCGACGTGATGGCCACCTACCGCGTGCGCCTCACCGGCGATCGTGAGCGCTTTCCCGTTCTGCTGTCCAACGGCAACTGCGTCGAGTCCGGCGAACTCGACGACGGCCGGCACTTCGCCGTCTGGGAAGATCCCTTTCCCAAGCCCAGCTACCTGTTCGCCATCGTCGCCGGCGATCTGGCCGAGCTGAGCGATACCTTCACCACGCGCTCGGGCCGGGAAGTGACCCTGAAATTTCATTCCGAGCCGGAGAACATCGACCGGCTCGACTACGCCATGGACAGCCTCAAGCGCGCCATGGCCTGGGACGAGGAACGTTTCGGGCTGGAATACGATCTCGACATCTTCCACGTCGTCGCCACCCACGATTTCAACATGGGCGCGATGGAGAACAAGAGCCTCAACGTCTTCAACGCCCGCTACGTGCTGGCCGACCGCGAAACCGCCACCGACGCCGACTATGCCGGCATCGAGTCCGTCATCGGGCATGAGTACTTCCACAACTGGACCGGCAACCGCGTCACCTGCCGCGACTGGTTCCAGCTCACGCTCAAGGAAGGACTGACCGTCTACCGCGATCAGGAATTCAGCGCCGACCAGCGCTCGGCCGGCGTCAAGCGTATCCAGGACGTCGCCGATCTGATGGCACACCAGTTTCCCGAGGATACCGGCCCGATGGCCCACCCCGTCCGGCCCGAGCGCTACGTCGAGATCAACAACTTCTACACCGCCACGGTCTACGAAAAGGGCGCGCAGGTGGTGCGCATGTACGAAACCCTGCTCGGCCGCGCCGGTTTCCGCCGCGGCCTGGATCTCTACTTCCAGCGCCATGACGGGCAGGCGGTAACCTGCGACGATTTCCGCCGCGCCATGGCCGACGCCAACGAGCGCGATCTCGAGCAGTTCGAGCGCTGGTACCGCCAGGTCGGCACGCCCACGGTCGCGGCCGCCACGCGCTTTGACGAGGCAACCGGCGAGCTGGTACTCAGCCTCTCGCAGTGCCTGCCCGAGCACCCGGACAACCGCGACATCGGATCGCTGATGATTCCGGTAAAGGTCGGCTTTCTCGACGCCGACAACCGCCCGCTGCCGGTCACCCTGGCCGGGGAAACGGAGCAGGGCCCGGAAACCCGCCTGCTGGTACTCACCGACGACAAGACCGAGTTCCGCTTTCGCGATCTGCCGACCGACGCTCTGCCGTCGCTGCTCCGGGACTTCTCCGCCCCGGTGAAGTTCGATTACGACTACGCCAGCCGCGACCTGGCCCGCCTGGCCGGCTTCGACCCCGACCCGTTTTGCCGCTGGCGCGCCATGCGCGATTTGAGCCTGCGCGTGCTCGGCGACCTGATCGAAGGCCGCGACGGGCACGACGCCGAGCTGCTGATAGAGGCCTGGGCGGCCGTGCTCGACGGCTCGGATGCCGATCCCGCGCTGGCTGCCGAGCTGCTGAGCCTGCCCTCGGTGGGCGAACTCGCCCAGGATCGCGATCCGGTCGATATTGAAGGCATCCACGCTGCACGGCAGGAATTGATCGGCCTGCTGGGCGAGCGCCTGGAGCGCGCGCTGCGGCAGCGCTTCGATGCCCTGGCGCCGAGCGATGAATGGTCTCCCGATGGCCCGGACGCCGCCCGCCGACGCCTGCGCAACGCGGTACTCGGCCTGCTGGCCGCCGCCGGCTCGGAGTCGGCCGCCGAGCTGGCCTCGAATCACTATGCCCGGGCCGACAACATGACCGACCGGCTCGCCGCCTTGCGCGCCCTGGTTCACAACGGGCTCGAGGGCGCGGATCGAGCGCTGACCGACTTCGAGCAGCGCTTCGCCGATGATGCGCTGGTCATGGACAAGTGGTTTGCCGTCCAGGCCACGCGCGCCGACGAGGCGGTGGTCGACGACGTGCGCCGCCTGATGGGCCACGCCGCCTTCCGGCTGAGCAACCCCAACAAGCTGCGCGCGCTGATTGGCGCGCTGGCGATGAGAAATCCGGTGGCCTTCCACCGCGCCGATGGCGCCGGCTACCGGCTGGTGGGCGAAGTGCTCGAAAAGCTCGACGAAATCAACCCCCAGATCGGCGCCCGCCTGACGACCTGCTTCAACCGCTGGCGCGCCTTTGACGACAAGCGCTCGGCAATGATGAAGGAACAGCTCCAGAAGTTGGCGGCCAAAAAGGGCCTGTCGCCCGACATCGGCGAAATCGTCACCGCGGCGCTGAAGGAGCGTAAAGACTGAAATCCGGAATCACGGAAGACACGGAGTTCACGGTCAATCGCCTTTCCCGGAAGGCTGCAGGTCAACATGCGATCCGCTCCGGCTCTCGGTAATCAGTGCCCCCGCTTTGGGCCATGGCTCTCGCCAGCGGAAAAAAGCGTCGAGCAGCGCCACGCACAAGGCCGCCGACAGCGCCCCGATCAGCGTCAGCACGATCCGGGGGAACGTCGCGTAGCCGGGATCCTGGGTCGAAAGTGCGCCGGCGATCAGCGCCAGGGTTACCGAGAAAGCGTACTGATACACGTTGGCCGGATGCGGGCCCTGGAGCATGCGGTTGCCCAGCCACAGGCCGCCGAGAAAGATCAGCCCCAGAAGAATCGGGAGATGCGGCGACAGGGTGAAGAAAAATAGCGCCAAGAGCGCGATCGCGCCGCCGTAGAACGTGGCGCGGATTCGCTGCCGGGCTTCGTGAAAGACCGCGCGACGGGTCGGGAAGACGACGACCATGGCGGCGATCACCGCCATCATCATGTCCGAGGGCTGCATCACGGCATACAGCCAGAAGCTCAGCCCCAGAAGCACCGTCGCGCGAATCGCGGCTCCGACGCTGACGTTGCCCGGCGTGGGTATCGGCTCATCGACGTGCTGCTCGCGGCTTCGCGGCGGAAACAGCAGATAAACCAGCGGCCCGATCACCAGCGCCACGAGCGATGCCTGGATGAAGCCGTCGCGCATCGACTCGACGGTCGCGCTCCCGTGCATGCCCATCACCGAAAGCAGCACCGCCATGATGACGATCAGCATCCCCGCCTGGGCGCCGGTCTTGAGAATCATCCGGAACCCGGCGAAGTAGACCAGCCACATGGCACCGATGTAGACCAGCGGCATCGGACGCAGCTGCTCGACAAGCCAGGTCATGGCACAGACCAGCACGATCATCGCCACGGGCCCGCCGATCGCCTTGCCGGCATTGAAGGCCTTGCGCTGCGCGCCGATCATGCCCGCCGGCAGCGCGGCGATGATCGGCGCAAGCGCCGGGTCGAAGATCGCGATGGCCAGGTAGGAAAGGGCGCCCGTTGCGTCCAGGCGCAGCGCGAACAGCGGGTCATCCTCGGTTCTCGGGCGCGGGGTGACGTACATGGTTTCAGTGCAGGTAGCTCGTCCACGAGCGCAGGCGCTGCAGCGTGCGGCCGACAAGCGCGATCGGGTTCAGCGCGCCGTGCGCAAAGACCAGGGCGTGCACCTTGCCGCCCACCCGCGCTGATCGCGGCCAGGCGTCCATTCCGCCGGCCAGCTCGATGCGCACCGGAATCCGCCGCGCCGGTTCGAACCAGCGGTTGGCGGGCTGATTCACCACCAGGCCGCCCTGGCTGCTGCGGCCCGGGTCGATGCCCCAGGCGATGCTTTGCACCCGGCCTTCGAAAATCCGCCCCGGCACGGCATCGAACAGCAGGTGCACGTGATCTCCGGGGTCGACCGCGCGCAGCTGGTTCTCGCGAAAATCGACGGTGACCCAGGCCGCCTCGGCGTCGATGAAGGTCATGGCCGGGCTGCCCGCCGAAATGAACTGGCCCTCCGAGAGCGTGACGTTGGTGACCACGCCGAAGTGAGGCGCCCGCACCGACGTCGAGGCCAGATCGTACTGGGCGCGCTCGAGGCGCGCCTGGGCGGTGAGAATGGCCGGGTTGTCGCGGCCCCTGGGCCCCAGCTCGGCGCGCGCGCTTTCCAGGTTGGCCTGTGCCGAACGCAGGCCGGAACGGGCGTCGGCCAGACGGGCGCGTGCCGCGTCGGCATCGGCCTCGGATACCAGGCCGCGTTCGGCCAGCCGCAGGATCCGGTCGACCTCCGAGCGGGTGGTGTCGAGCTGGCTGCGTGCCTGGGTGACGGCCGCCTGCGCAGCCACCAGCGCGGTGCTGGAGGCGTCGATGCTCTGAGTCGTGCTCGCCAGCTCGGCTTCGGCCTGCGCGACGGCGAGCTCGAAAGGTCGCGGATCGATCCGGAACAGCTCGTCACCGGCCTCGACAACGGCATCGTCATCCACGGTCACCGCCGTGACCTGGCCGCCGATCCGCGGCGCGATCTGGACAACCTGGGCCGAGACCGTGCCGCGCGACGAGCTGGGGGCCAGCCGATCGCTCAGGGCGTAGTACACCACCAGCGCGAGGAGCAGCAGGATGATTCCGATGGCGATCGGTGCGGCCGGATTGCGGGATTCGGATTCGGTCTTGCGGGTGTTCGTGTTGTTATCCGGCATCTGGAATCTCCCTGAGCCTGCTCGCTGTCGATGGCGGGGTACACTCGCGTAAACTGTCCTTCGCGGGCGGCCCTGATGGATGGACGCCTGTCGTTTGCAGTGTGTGTCAGCCGGCCGAAGCAATCAACTGGAACCGCCCGATTGGCTCGAAAAATTCAAAGCACAGGAGTAGGTCTCATGCAGCATCTGATTCGCGCCATCGCCCTGGCTGCGGCCGCCGCGAGCGTCGGCTGCGCGACCACGCCCGCGCAGGATGCCGGCCCGGACGAGCGTCGGCAGCCCTCGCAATCGCCGGCGACGGCCCAGGGCTCCGATCCCGAACAGCTCGGCTGGATGCAGGGTTTCCCGCCGCCTGATGACAAGCTCATCCGCTTTACCGACCCGGATTATTTCTCTTTCCCGAAGCTGCGCTGGACGGTGTGCCACTTTCGCGAGCTGATGCCGACCGTCGGCGTCGATAACGGCAGCGGTGCGGCCCGAGCGCTGCCGCGCGCAATCGATCCGGCGATCGGTGAGGTGACGTTTGCGCCCATGGGCAGCGACAAGAAGATGAGCTGGGACGAAGCCTTCGACGCCAACTACAGCGACGGCGTGATCGTGCTCCACCACGGCCGGGTGGTGTACGAACGCTACGCCGGCTGCCTGACCGAGCGCAGTCTGCACGGCGCCATGTCGGTCACCAAGTCGCTGACCGGCCTGCTGGCAGAAATCCTGGTGGCCGAAGGCCGGCTCGACGAGCGCGCCCGGGTCGGTGATCTGATTCCCGAACTTCAGGGCAGCGCCTTCGGCGACGCGACCGTGCGCCAGGTCATGAACATGACCACCGGCCTGGACTACTCCGAGGACTACAGCGACCCCGACGCCGAGGTCTGGACCTACGCAAAGGCCGGCAGCCCGCTGCCCAAGCCCGAAGGCTACGACGGGCCGCGCAGCTATTTCGATTTCCTGCAGACGGTCGAAAAAAGCGGGCGCCACGGCCAGGCTTTCGGCTACAAGACCGTCAACGCCGACGCGCTCGGCTGGCTGATTGCGCGCACGAGCGGTCAGTCGGTGGCCGAGCTGCTGTCCGAGCGCATCTGGAGCCGCATCGGCACCGAGCGCGAGGCGTTCTACACCGTTGATTCCATCGGCACGCCGTTCGCGGGCGGCGGCTTCAACGCCACCCTGCGCGATCTCGCCCGGCTCGGGCAGCTGATGCTCGATGACGGCCGCCTGGCCGGCGACCAGATCGTCCCGCCGCAGGCCATCGCCAGCATCCGGCGCGGCGGTGACCCGGAGAAGTTCGCCGTCGCCGGCTATGACGCGCTGCCGGGCTGGAGCTACGCGAGCATGTGGTGGAACAGCCATGACGAGCACGGCGCGTTCGCCGCGCGCGGCGTTCACGGCCAGACGATCTGGATCGATCCGGCCGCCGACATGGTCATCGTGCGTTTCGCTTCGCATCCGGTCGCGGCCAATGCGGCCAACGACGCGACCTCGCTGCCGGCCTACCGCGCGGTGGCCCGCTACCTGATGGACAAGAATCCGATGCCCCATGATGATGCGCTGCTGCGCGGACGTGAGTGGATCATCGAGGATGTGGCCGGCCGCGGCGTGATCGACGACACCCGGGCCAGCCTCGAGTTCTTGCCGGACGGTCGCCTGGCGGGCAACGCCACCTGCAACCGCATCATCGGCAGCTACCAGGCCCAGGAAGGCGGGCGCTTGAGCCTGTCGCCGACGGGCACGACGAAAATGGCCTGTCCCGAGGCGTTGATGAATCAGGAGCAAGCCATACTGACGCTCTTGTCGGTCATCGAGCGCTACCGCATCGATTCGACCGGAGCGCTGATTTTGTCGACGATCGAAGGCCCGGTCATCAGGGCCAGGCAACAATAGCTTTGTCGATAGCGGTTGCTGGGCCGGTGGTGCTGCGGGAACCTGCGGGAAAGTCTGCGTGATACGTCGAATGCTCTGGATATTGTTCATTACCGTTTGCGTCAGCCTGCTGGCGGTGATCGTGGCGCGATGGCTGTTCGCGCTGCCGGCCCACCAGGCTGAACCGACGACTGCGCTGGCGCCCGCAACCGCGGGCCGGCTGGCCGAATCGGTGGCCGCGGAGACGTCCCGGCATCCGGGACGGTCCGGTGTCGTGCCGCTTTCCGACGGTGCCAGCGCCTTCGCCGCGCGATTGTTGCTGGCCGATGCCGCCAGCTCGTCGATCGATGCGCAGTACTACATCTGGCACGGCGATCTGACCGGCTACTTGCTGCTCGAACGGCTCAAGCGCGCGGCCGACCGCGGCGTTCGCGTGCGCCTGCTGCTCGATGACAACGGCACCGCCGGGCTGGATGCCGAGCTCGCGGCCCTGCACGCGCATCCCAACATCGAAGTGCGGCTGTGGAACCCCTTCAACCTGCGCACCCTGAAGGCGCTTTCCTACGGCTTTGACTTTTTCCGCCTCAATCGCCGAATGCACAACAAGAGCTTTACCGTCGACAATCGTGTCAGCATTCTCGGCGGGCGCAACGTCGGCGATGAGTACTTCGGCACCGGCTCGGCCGCGCTCTTTGTTGACCTCGACGTACTGACCGTCGGCCAGATCGTTCCTGAAATCTCCCGGGATTTCGATCGCTACTGGAATAGCCGGTCGGCCTATCCGGCTGACCAAATTGTTGCTGCCGGCGAAAGCCGGGATCCGGTCGGCGAGAGCCTGACGCGTTTCCGCGACAGCGAGCAGATGGCGCATTACCGGCAGGTGGTCGAGGCTTCGAAGTTGTTCGAACAGATCACCAAAGGCGCGCTGGATTTTGAATGGACCCGGGCTACTCTGGTCAGCGATGATCCGGCCAAGGGGCTTGGTGCTTTGCCGCGCAAGGACCTGCTGACCGGTCATTTGGCAGAAGCGCTGGGGGATGTCTCGGAGCGTTTCGACGGGGTATCGCCGTATTTCGTTCCCGGTGAGGAAGGCGTCAAGGCCTTCACCCGTCTGGAAAAACACGGCGTGAGCGTGCGGATGCTGACCAACTCCATGGCCGCCACCGATGTGTTGCCCGTTCACGCCGGCTACGCCAAGCGGCGCGACGATCTGCTCGCGGCCGGGGTGCAACTGTTCGAGCTGCGTCCGGCCGCCGCGCCGGCCAAACCGTCGGACATCCTCGGGCCGTTCGGTTCTTCGGCGGCCAGCCTGCACGCCAAGACCTTCGCCGTTGACGGTGATCGCATCTTCGTGGGTTCATTCAACTTCGACCCGCGCTCGGCACGCCTGAATACGGAAATGGGCGTGCTCATTCACAGCGAGCACATGGCCGGAGGTCTGCACCGGGCCTTCGACCAGGGCCTGGCCGGACTGGCCTGGAAGGTCCAGAATCGCGGCGGTCGGATGGTCTGGACCGACGCTGCTGACGCCAATGCTGCGCCGCTTGAGCGCGAGCCCGGCAGCAATGCCTGGAAGAATGCCGCGATCACTGTGGTCGGCTGGCTGCCGGTCGAGTGGTTGCTTTAACCTCTGCTCAGCCCCGCGTTTCTTTCCAGAGCCACGCGGTCCAGCACCCGGGTCCAGGGAAAGTGCGGGCCGGGATCGAGTTTGCGGTGGACTTCGATGGCTGCATCGTCGCTGGCCGCGACCGTTCCGGTATCCAGCTCGTCGTGGCCGGCGATATGGCGCAGCCCCGGCAGCCTGGATCGTAATTCTGACAGCAGCAGGATCAAGGCCTCGATCTGGGCGGTGCTGTAATCTTCCGGCCAGTCCTGATGGCGGCTGTCGAACCAGTCGGGCCAGCGCCCGCGGTTGACCAGTTCGATACCGACCGAGTTCCGGTTGTGGCCGCGCACGTGGTGCGCCACCCGCTCGAGCGCCACCCACTGATGAACCGAACCGTCGCGGTCGATATAGAAATGCCCGCTGTTGCCCGTCTGCGAACCTTGGTAGTGAATCCGCTCGCCGTACTCGCGCGCCGTTTCCAGATCCGGCAGCTCGGTGGCGTGAATCACCACCAGCTCGATCGACGCGAGCGGGCGCTCGTCGAGCCGGTCGACGTAGCTCAGCGGGTTGTAGTTCATGTCCAGCGGTACGGTAGTAGTCATGGCCCAAGAAATTCCATTCCGTGAATTCCGTGTCTTCCGTGGTTCAGGATTTCTTTTCCGAAGTTTTCGCTTGGCGTCTTTGCGTTTCAAGGGTTTTGATTTTCAGCTGTCACTTGCCCGAGATGCGATCGCATCCAGCGCGGCGTCGACGCGTTTGCGATCAAACCATGCCCCGGCGCGCATCACGCCCAGGATCGAGCGCGTATTGTCGATATCGTCCAGCGGATTGTGTTCGAGCAGCACCAGGTCGGCCACGCAGCCCGGCTTAAGACATCCGCGGTTGGTTTCGCCGAGGTATTCGGCCACGTTGGTCGTCGCCGTGGCCAGAGCTTCGGCCGGCGTCAGGCCGGCTTCGACGTATATGGCCAGCTCATGGTGAATGGCATCGCCCGGCACGCTCAGGATCTGCGGGGAGTCGGCGCCGGCCAGGATCATCGCGCCGGCCTCGTGCAGGGCCTTGATGAGCCTGCGGCGCAGCTCGATATAGCGCTCGGCATTTTCTTCGGAGCCGTAGCTTGCGCGCATCCGGCCGATACGCTCGCGCCAGCGCGCGGCGGTGTCGGCCGCAATCCAGCGCATCGCGTCACGGTTCATCAGCGCCTCGATATCGCCGGTGGCCCAGTTCTCGATCAGGCTCTGGGTGGGCACGTTGGCGATGCCTGCATCGGCCGTGCGCCGCGCCAGTTCGGAGATCTGGCCCGCGTCCATGGCCGCGATCAGGTTGGCTCCGAACAAGCCGGGGTCGCTACCGTGGAGCTCATGGTTTTCCGGCACCATCTCCTGAGCATAGCCGTCGAGATGATCGATCGTGCCCTGGCTCGACTCCAGCACGCGATCGAGGCCCACGGCCACCGAGACGTGCCCCGAATAGCCGATGCCCAGCGCGTCGGCGCTGCCGGCGATGGCATCGAAGGCTTGCGGCCACAGGCCCGGGTGCAGCTTGAGAAAATCGTAGCCGGCCTCGTGCTGGGCCAGCACCATGCGCCGGGCGTCCTCGGCCGACGAGACCGAGCCGCCATTGAACGACGGGCCGGAGGTGATCAGGCGCGGGCCGGGAGTCTGGCCGTCGGCCAGCTTCTGGCGAAGCGCCAGATGGCCGGGCTCGCCGAGCATGCCGCGGATGGTGGTGATGCCGTGGGCCAGCCACAGCATCAGGGTGTCGTGAACGTGCTGCTCGCCGTCGCGCATTGGCGGTACGTGTGCGTGCATTTCCGCCAGGCCTGGAATCAGGTAACCGGCGTCGCTGACAACCTCGCTGGCAACGGCGGTGTCAATCGAATCGGCCGCGACGATGAAGCCATCGCGAACGCCCAAGTGCATCGGTTCGGACACCGTCGCCCGGTCGATATCGACCAGGCGAACATTTTCGAAAACAAGGCTCTCGCCATGAGCGAGCCCGGCAAGCAGCGCTGCGGTCAGGACGATGGATACTCGGCTCCACATGGTTGGCTCCTCGCGCAAGAACGATCGAATGGCAGCTTCGAGTGTAACGGATGTCTCCCCGCGCGCTCGAAAGTGGGGCCCTGGTGCCCGGCCGACTTGCCGCATTCAGCCCCCTCCAGTAAAGTGCTTGCGGCTGATATCGGCCTGCAGACTGTATCCATTTTGATCGCCAACCCGCTCGAACGTCTGTTGTCGCGCTCCCCCCAGGACTGGGAGTTGTCCGCTGCTGCCCTGCACAGACAGCTTCGGCGGGAGCGGGCGCTGGTGGAGGAGTTTGCCAGCCGTGTGCCGCCGATTCCGCTCGTTCAACACCGCACCGGGCAGGATGACTCTGCGCTCGGTACCGCCGCGTTTGCCGATCTCGAGGCCCGGCCGCGCCGGATCTTTCCCACCGATGATCCGGCGGTGACATACGTGGAGCTGACGTTTCGCTATGCATCGGCTGAGGGGGATACGGCACACGAGCTGAATCTCGGCCATACACGGCTGTATGCGCGCATCGAGGATCCGCTCTACCTGGAAGGCCGTGGTCATACGGTGGAACAGGTTCGCGACTCCGAACGCTTGCGCTCGGCCTACTTTCGGCGCGTGTTTGCGCTCATGGCCGTACAAAGCGACTGCAATCTCGAGCTGGCCGAGTGGTTCAACGAGCTGATCCTGCCCGAGAGAGATGCAAGCGAGTTCGATCTGCTCGCGGCGATCCAGACCTTCAACCACAATATCGTCAAACAGCGGCGTTCTCCCGGCGGCGGGCGCGATGCCTTTCAGCGCGCCATGCATGATTACGACTTCAGTACGCATACCCCCGAGGAAGGACCGATTTCCCTGCGCCTGTCGGTGCGTCCCCACCGACAGGAAGACGGCAGTCATTCACAGTCGATCACGCACGTGCTGGTGGGCAATTCACGCGGGCCTGCCTTGCGTACGGCCAGCGGCAAGGTCATGTTCGCGGCGGCCGGCGGAAACGTGGAGCGGCATTTTCGCGCGTTTGTCGAAAGCCGCAGCGCCGAGCGGCTCAACAGCCTGGAGCGGCGCTCATGGCGCAAGAATGCCGAGGAGAGAATCTGGGGCGGGCCCGGCGAGTGCGAGGCCTGGTTCCACAACCACGAGTCCTTTGTCATGAAGGGGCTGGAGTGGTCGCTGGAGCGAGACAGCAATGATGCGCCCAGGGTGGTTGGCAGCCACCGCAACGTGGCGGTCTACCGCAGCGGTTCGCATCGGGTCGCCGTCAAGGCGGTGCCCTTCGAGTCAGCCGGCGATCTGGTCCGTCTGGCTCAGGCGCATCAGTACGTTCACGGGGTTCAGGTGCCGGCGCTGATGGCGCAGGCAGACAGCTGCCCGGAGCTTGCGGGCGAAATCCTGGCTGCCGCCACCGGGCTTCTCAGCGAACGCAGGTATACGCGCGACATTTTTCCGGCCTCGGCCATGAAACTCTTCGAGCAGAACTGGACCCGCTTGTTCACCCGCAATATCGGGCCCTTGCTGCACCAGGTGACCGTGGACTATGAACACAAGCTGATGCTGACGGTGCTGGATTGGAGTGAGCACGGCATGCTGTCGGACATGGTCGCCCGCCGCCGCCTGCTCGAGGACTGCTCGCTCAGCCATCGACTGCGGATGGCCGCCAACCTGTTCCGCAATGGCTACCAGTTGCTGCAAGATGACGTCACGCACAGCGATCTCAAGCCGGAAAATATCGTCAACCAGCCCGGGCCCGCCTATCGCGCGCTCAAGAAGGCACGACACAAGGGTTGGGAGAGCCTGACCATTCCCGAGCTGGAGGGGCTGATGGATGGTGAAGCCACCTTCGAAGGAGATTTCTCCGGCATTCATTTCGGGCGCGAAGGAGCCATTGACAACCTGGCGAAGGGCGAGGGCCTGCCAACCTCGATTCGCTACTCGAGCTGGAAATTCACCAGCCTGGGTCTGAGCGAAGGAACGCAGCCCACCGCGCTGCGGCAGCAGAAGGGGGTGCTGCCCCGAATCGATGCGCTCTTGCTGGAGCAGGATATTGCCAACCGCGGCACGACGGCGTGGGAAATCGTTTACGGCTCGCTCATCGACTGCCTGCCGCCGGAAGAAGAAGCACGGCGTCTGCGGCGTCGGAAAAGCGCTCAGGAGAATGTTGCCCGCCATCTGGCCGAGGCCATTCGTCTCAAGCGGCAAGGGCGCGTGGACGCGGGGGTGATGCAGCAGCTCGAAACGGCAATGCAGCAGTGCGACAGCCGCCTGCTGGATGTCGTCAGCCTGCGTTCGGAGACCGTCAGCGACAAGAAGCGAATCACGCCTCTGGTGCAGCACGCCAGGGACAACAGCAGTGGCCTGGCTGTATGGCTGGACCCGCGGGTGATCGAGATGCTCGACCATCTGGTCTGCGATTTCCGCCGCGACCAGGTCACGCGCAGCCGGGTGGCAAAGTTGTATCGCACGGCTGAAACCTTGCTGCGCGCCGAAGCAACCCGACTTGAGCGCGCTGACCGCCAGACCGCCAATGCGCGGCGGCGCCGGATGCTGTCCTACCTGCAGGTCAATCGTCTGCACTTCAATCCGGACTGCGGTCTTCTCGGGCTGGCTGAACTGCCACGGCAGCTTCGGGAGTTTGCCGAGCTGGTTGATCGGGTTCCCGACGCACGCGCGGCCCTCCGCGAATTCACCACCACCTGGAACAACATCCGCCTGTGGGACGTGAGTGTTGTCGAGGCGCTGGAGGAGTTGCGACAGGCGCGGGGCGGTGAGCCCGGCGCCGGCGACAGCGGCCGTGAAGAGCTCTACCAGCTGGTACGCTCGACGCTGCTCAGCGAGCACGCCAGGCTGGTCAGGCTGGAGTCCCGCGTCGACGAACAACGCATGCAGCCGCCGTTTCTCGGTCTGCTCGAGCGGCGGCGCATTCGGCTCTACGACGCCGGTGGCAAACTGCGCTTCAGCCATACTGTCGAGGCCTGAACCGCCCGCCGCCTGGGAATCGTGGTAGCGTGCAATGCATGCAGATGATTGCCAGATACCCTTCGCGTTCACAGGCCGAGGAGCGCGCCGCCTTCCTGCGTTCACGCGGTATCGTTACTCAAGTCACGGACATGACCTCGTTGCGGCTCAATCTGGCGCATCGGGGCCGGTTTCGGGCTGCGCTGTGGGCGGTGCTGGGCGAGCAGGCCGAGGATGCCGCTGCCTTGCTCGAAGATGCCGATCATCGGGCCACCACCGCGCTCGACGAGCACGAGCTCCAGCGGTTCGAAGACGAGGGCGCGGAGATTGCCCGGCGCACGCTGATCCGCTGGCTGACGATCACGGCGTTGGGTCTGGCTGCACTGGCAGCGCTGATCGTGGCGCTGGGACTGTAACCGCATGCCGGAAGGGCCGGAGATGTACCGTGCCGCGCGCGATATCGCCGCTGCGGTGGGGCAACGCCCGCTGGAAGAGGTATGGTTTGCCTTCGAGCGCCTGAAGCCCTGGTCGCAGCGCTTGATTGGCCAACCCCTGGCACGGGTCGAGACGCTGGGCAAGGCATTGCTGCTGTGTTTCGCTGATGACACCACGATCTATACCCACAATCAGCTCTACGGGCGCTGGATGTTCGCTGCGGTTGGGCGCCGCCCCGATACCCGCCGGCAGCTGCGCCTGGCGTTATCCACCGACGAGCGCTCGGCGCTGCTCTACAGCGCCTCGGAAATCCAGGTGATCGAGTCCGGCAGGCTCGGCGAGCACCCCTTCATCGCCCGGGCCGGTCTGGATATCCTTTCCAGCGGCGCGGAGGTCGAGCGCGTGGCCGAGTGGATCAGCCAGGATCGTTTCGGCGGCAAGCGTCTCGGCCATCTACTGCTTGATCAAGGCTTTCTGGCCGGCGTGGGCAATTATCTGCGCTCGGAAATCCTGTACGTCGCCGGCTTGCACTGGCAGCATCGACTGCGCGATCTCGACGATGCTGCGTTATGGGGGCTGGCGGCAGCCGCCCATGGGCTGATGTGGCGCTCGGCCGAGACCGGCGGGCTGACCAACGATCCCGATCGCATCGTGCAACTCGAGCACGCCGGCTGGCCGCGGCGTGACTATCGGCATTACGTATTCAATCGCGACGGTCAGGTCTGCCATGCCTGCAATACGCCGATCGAGCGCATCAGCGTCAGTGGTCGGCGCCTGTATTGCTGTCCGAGCTGTCAGGCCCGGCGGCGTGCTTTTTGATTGGCCGGTCTCGCCAGCGCTCGGCCACGCGCAGCGCGTGCGCCGTGTCACGGGCAAAGGTCAGCTGGCGGCTGACGCGGCGAATGCCGGCCCGCCGAAGCTTGACGATGATGCGCGGCTCGGCGTGGGTGACGATCAGGCCGACCTTGCGTTTGGCAAGCTGCTCGAGCATGGACTGGAAAACGACAATGGCCGACATGTCCATGCTGGGCACTTCGCGCATGTCGAGGATGACCATTTGCACTTCCGGTTCGAGCCGGTGCAGGGTGGCCAGCGCGCGTTCGGCCGCGCCGAAGAACATCGGCCCGCGCAGCCGGTAGGCGGCGAGGTCGGTTGGCAGGTCCCGCGGCAGGCCGCCTTCCTTGCCGATCATCGGCTGCGAGGCGGTCACGTCGGCCATGCGCTGAATGAACAGCATGGCCGCCAGCCCCACACCCACGGCCACGGCCACCACCATGTCAAAGACCACCGTCAGGCCGAAGCAGGTCAGCAGGATGGCAACATCTCCGCCCGGAGCGGTTCTGAGTATGCGCAGGAAGTGTCCGGCTTCGCTCATGTTCCAGGCCACGACCAGCAGCAGGGCAGCCATCGACGCCATGGGCAGTTGCGACAGGATGCCGGCCAAGAACAGCATCGCCAGCAGCACAACGGCGGCGTGTACCATCCCCGCTACCGGCGACGCCGCACCAAAGCGCACGCTGGTTGCGGTGCGCGCAATGGCAGCGGTCGCCGTGATGCCGCCAAACAGGGGGGCGACCAGGTTGCCGATACCTTGACCGACCAGCTCCGAGTTGGGGCGGTGTCGGGTCCCGGTCATGCCGTCGGCAATCACGCCGCACAGCAGCGACTCGATGGCGCCGAGCATGGCGATCGCCAGGGCCGGGCCAAACAGGTCGCGCAGCAACGCGAAATCAAGCTGCAGCGGTGTGCCGTCCGGGCCGGGAAGATGCCACGGCAGGCTGAAATGCGGCAGCCCCGGCGGAATGCCCTGTCCGGAGACGCCGCCCAGCTCGTAGCTGAACTGGCTGGCAATCGTGGCCACTTCGAAACCCGGCCAGTAACGCGCCGCCAGCCAGGCGCCCAGCCCGGCAACAAGCAGCGCAATCAGCGGCGAGGGTACGGCACTTTTCAGGCGCGGCCAGCCCAGGAGAATGCCCAGGGTCAGCAGGCCCACGGCCAGGTCCTGAAAACTGGTGCTCGGCAGTGCCAGCACGATGTCGTGAACCTGCTCCAGGAAATGCCCACCTGATTCGGTGGCAACCAGTCCGAGCAGATCGCGAATCTGCAGCGTGGCGATCACCACCGCAATCCCGGCGGTGAAGCCGACCACCACCGGATAGGGAACGAAACGGATCATTCGGCCCAGGCCGGTGGCGCCCATCAGCACCAGCAGCAGACCGGCCATCATCGTGGCCAGCAGTAATCCGCCCAGGCCGTGCTCGGCAACCACCGGCATCAGTACCACCACGAAGGCGGCGGTGGGGCCGGAGATGTTGAAGCGCGAGCCGCCCGTGACAGCGATCAGAAAGCCGGCAACAATGGACGTATACAGACCGTGCTGCGGCGGCACGCCAATGGCAATTGCCAGCGCCATGGCCAGCGGAATGGCCACGATGCCGACGGTCAGCCCGGCAAGAATGTCGCGTTTGAGTTCGTTGAGCCCGTAACCGGCGCGCAGGGTGTCGATCAGGGCTGAAAAAGGGGATCGATCGAGAAAGTTCGAGGGTGCAGTCATAGGCCCCTGATTATAGCGCTGGAGAGTGCCGGCCCGCGTCTGCGCTTGACTCGGTCGGCGTCAGCCGACAATCTGGTCGCCACCCGGGATCGTGAGCGCCATCCCGACGACGGCTTGCCAGCCTGGCGTACGCAGCAAAAGAGGTGAGGTCATGAAACTCTACACGTTCCCGGAGGCGCCCAGCCCGCGCCGCGTTCATCTGTTTCTCGCCGAAAAAAGCCTGGAGATCGAGCAGGTTTTCGTGGACATGCGCAAGGGTGAACACCTGACGCCAGCGTTCGCCGCTGTTCACTCCGATCTCACGCTGCCGGTGCTCGAGCTCGATGATGGACTGCGTCTGGGCTCCAGCGCGGCCATATGCCGCCATCTCGAAGGCCTGAAGCCCGAGCCGCCGCTGCTCGGAGTGACGCCGCAGGAGCGCGCCCGCATCGATGATCGTGATCGCTGGGTGGAAATGAACGGTCTGCTGGCCGTCATGGAAGGCTTTCGCAATTCGCTCGAGGGCTTCAAGGACCGCGCACTGCCGGGTCGGCGCCCGGTCGCGCAGATTGCCGAGCTGGCGCAAAGAGGGCGTCAGCGCTTCGACTGGTTCATGCACGACCTTGACGGCATGCTCACCGCGCATGATCACGTTGCCGGCAACGAGTTCAGCGTTGCCGATATCACCGCGCTGGTCGCTCTCGATTTTGGCCTGCGGGGCTTGAAGATGGAAATGCCCGCCCGAGCCAGGGCGCTCACGGCCTGGCATGCACGCGTTTCCAACCGCCCGGCCATCAAGGGCTGAAGAGCGCTCTGGGTCCAGTCAGTTCGACGGCCAGTAATGGCTGTCGGGCAGCGGCCGTGGCCCGAAAATGGCCTGACCGACGCGGACCACCGTGGCGCCTTCGGCGATGGCTATCTCGAAGTCGCCGGACATGCCCATCGATAGCTCATCGAAGTGCATATCGACCGGTCCGTCCTGGCGCAGCCGTTCCCGAAGCCGGTACATCAGGCGAAAGCAGTCTCTGACGCGCGAGCGATCGGTGGTCAGCGCGGCCAGGGTCATCAGGCCGCGCACCCGCAGGGCGGAGAAGGGTTTGAGCGCGTGCGCGAAATCGATCGCGTCATCGGGCTCGAGGCCGTACTTGCTCGCCTCGCCCGAGCTGTTGATCTGGATGAATACGTCCAGGCTCCGGCCTTCCATCTGCAGGCGCCGTTCGAGCGTTTCGGCAATCCTTATTCGATCCAGCGCCTGGAACTCGTGGGCGAAGCGGGCCACGTACTTGGCCTTGTTGCTTTGCAGGTGGCCGATGATCGACCAGCGCGCGTCCAGGTCGGACAGGGCTTCGACCTTGCGCTGAGCCTCCTGGACCTTGTTTTCGCCAAAGCTTGTGCAGCCGGCCTGCCAGGCCAGGCGCATGCGGCGCTCGTCGACGGTCTTGCTTACCGGCAGCAGCGTGACCTCGGTCGGGTCGCGATCAGCCTGTTGGCAGGCGGCCGCGATCCGGCGCTTGACCGCGGCGAGGTTGCCGGCAATGTCAACGCCATCGGCCGCGGCCTGGTGGTGGGCGTTCGAGTCGCTTTTTCTCACTGTTCGGCCCGGCCTCCGCAGGTATCTTGCACGAGTTTGCCGATTCCATCGGCCAGCGCCGCGCGTGCGCCCGGTGCCAGCGCGTGCCCGGCGGCCGCAGCGTGGTCGATGCGGGCAAAGACCGTTGCCCCGTGGGCGCGCACTGCGGCTTCGAGCCGGTCGATGGTCTCGCTGACCGACCAGGGGCTGGCCAGGGTTTGCAGACCCTGGTCCTGGTGCGGCGGTGTGCTTGCATCGGGCATGGCGTTTTCCTTCTGATCAGTTCTTGAACCTGCTGGCCCACTGGCCTGACCGGGCAGCGTCAGGTTCCGTCGTGGTTGTCGGCGCTGTATGTTTCCCTTTCGGGATCCTTGCGCCACACCAGGTAGGACAGCACGGTCGACACGAGTGCTGCGCTTGCAACGGCTGCGGCCATGACGATCCAGGCGGTCTGGCCTTCCGTGATCCACAGCGCCGGCAGCGAGATCAGGCCAGCGGCCATGAACAGGCGCGCGCCCCAGCGGTGCGTAACGTCCCAACTGCGATCCGACGACAGGCTCCATGGCGTACGGACGCCGGCAAACCAGTTCGGTCGCGCCTTGCCCAGCGCGTTGCCGATGACCATGATGAAGACCGCGACGACGCTGCCGATCAGCCTGGGCATGGTCGACCCGCTCATTTCGACCAGACCGACTGCCGAGAGGGTAATGACGCCCTGCGCGATGGCCAGAATGAACAGCGAGCCGAGCCAGCCGGCCAGCCACAGCGGTTTCGACCGCTGCAGGTTGCGACCGCGCGGGTCGATGGCCGGTGCGATCGCGAAGATCGCGATCAATACCAGCGCGGTGCCCGGAATGGCAAGAAAGGCCTCGATGGGCCCGGCGGTGCGATCGACCTCACCGGCCATATTCCAGTGCACGGCAATGGCCTGACCCTCGGGGGTCATCAGCCAGCCGGCCAGGCCGAGCAGTGCGATCGCGACAAACAGCGGAATCGAGAACAGCAAACCCTTGCGAACCATCATTCCTTCTCCTGTTCCTGTTCTTTTTCACGTTCGTTTTCATGCGCCTGGCTCTTGCCCGCGCCGAGGATACTCATCAGCGCGCTCATGGCTTCTTCGGCGACCGAGACGTTGAGCCGGTAGCGGATGGTGGTGCCGATGCGTTCGGCCTGGATCAGCCCGGCGTCTCGCAAGGTGGCAAAGTGGCGCGACATGGTCGGTTTCGACACTGGAAACTCGTCGGCCAGCTCGCCGGCGGAAAGCGGCCCGCTTCGCAGTTTTTTCAGCACGGCCCGCCGGACCGGGTGGGCGAGCGCCTGGAACAGATCCGTCATGGATCTAATTTAACAGGCACGCTAATTAGCGTCAATGCTAAATATCATTTTCCTGATGCTGACGAAGCAGCCGCGAAGCCAGGCCAACGCCAACCAGCCCGATGATTGCGCCGGGGCCGGCGCCCAGGACCAGCGCGCCGGCCAGGCCGGCGAACAGGGCGAAACCGCCGGCCAGGATGGCGGGCGTGGAATCGCTAGCGGGCGGTGTCCTGCGGCGGTGTGTTTCGATCCAGGCGACGATCGCCAGCACCGGCACGACCATCAGCAGGCACAGGCCAAGCCACCACAGCCGGCCGCTCCAGAAGCCGGGATCGCCAGGCGTGCCGGCATCGATGGGCGCACCGAGTTTCTCGCCCAGCCAGGCGGCGGGCAGCTCGGCCAGCTTGTGCCACAGATACAGCGGCATGCCGAAGGCGCCGAGAAAGGCGACGATGCCCGCCAGGCGCTCGCGATCAAGCAGCCAGCGCGCGGGTTTTTCGCACAGCAGCACCAGGCCGACCTGCAGCCACATCACGCCAATCAGCGCGAGCGTTGGCGGCAGCATGTTGCTGTTGCCCTCGAAATCCAGCCCGACCATGCCGACCGGGTAGCCGCTTTTGACGGCAGCGACGAGCCAGGCTGCGCCCAGCGCAAGCAGCCCCAGGCCCGCCAGCGCCCCGTGAAATCGGCGCCGTTTCCAGGCGATGCCGAGCTGCTGCGGCAGCAGCCAGACGAAGAGCGCATTGAGCCAGCCGATGCCGCCTTCGGTGGCGGTCACGCGTGCACCCAGGCTGGCCCACTGCGCGGGCCAGAAGGCGCCGGCGCGAAGGATATCGACAGCCGCGGCCAGCGCGATCAGCGCCACCACCGCGCTCAGTCCGAACCGGCGGTCGACGGTCACGCCCGCCGGCAGCAGGGCCTGGACGGCCAGCAGCATGACCAGAAACCACAAATGGATGGTCAGCGAGCCGCCGAAGGCGCCAAGAACACGGCCACCGGAGAACTGTGCGATGACGGCCAGCAGCGTCAGCGCAGCCATGTAGGTGAGCGTGGGCCGGGCCAGGCGCAGGGCGCGGGCGCCCCACCACCGGGTTTGCGAATGGCCCTGGTGCAGGCGGCGGGTCACGCCTTGAGTGCTCACGGCAGCCGAGACGAACACGAACAGCGGCACCACCTGCACCAGCCAGGTGAACAACCCGGCCGCGGGCCAGACCTTGAGGATGTGATCGGTGGCAATCAGCCGGTCGTCGGCCAGCCGCGGCAGCGTGGCCAGCCAGTGGCCGAAGACGACGACCAGCAGCGCCAACGCGCGCAGCGCGTCGGGGTAGATATCGCGTTGAGGGTCCCGGGCCGAGCTCAGGGTGCGCTCCTGAAGGAGACAAAACCCGAGTATAAACGCCGCCCGGGTCGGCGTGCGCGGCGGCGCCAGGCCAAGGCGCCGGAAAACGCAATGACCCGGGTCAAGAAATTGTTATAATGCATCTCAAATACCCTTTTAACCAAGAGTCAACAACGACAATGCCCGACAGATCCACCCTGCTGCCGCCCGAGCGGCCCTTTGTGGTCAGCAAGTCGCGCGTGGCCTCGGCCCCCGACTCCGATGCTGCCTGGACGCGACTGATATTTGCCTACATCGGCTTTGGCACCTTCTGGCTGATCATCGGCACGCTGGCGGGCGAGTATCTGGGCCTCAAGTTTTCCTGGCCCGACCTCGATCACATTTCCTGGTTGTCTTTCGGGCGCCTGCGCCCGGTGCACACCAATACGGTGTTCTGGGGCTGGGGCTCGCTGTCACTGATCGGGCTGGCGCTTTATGTGGTGCCCAAGACCAGCCAGAGGCGCTTGCACAGCATTCCGCAGGCCTGGGTGGCGCTCGGTCTGATCAACCTGGCGGTGCTGGTCGGCGATCTTCTGCTGATGGCCGGCATCAACAGCGGCGGCCAGGAATATCGTGAGTTCATCTGGCCGGTGATGGGCGTGTTCTCCGCCGGGGTCATCATGGTGGCATGGAACCTCATCCGCACCATTGCCGGCAGGGCCATCGAGGAGATCTATATCTCCAACTGGTACATCATGGGCGGCTTTCTGTGGACTGTCGCCCTGATGGTCATCGCGCATATTCCGACCTATCAGAACACCGGCGTCAGTCAGACCATCATCCAGGGCTACTACATGCACATGGGCGTGGGCATGTGGTTCACCCCGCTGGCGTTGGGGGCCACTTACTATTTCCTGCCGCGGCTGCTCAACAAGCCGATCTATTCCTATTCCCTGGGGGTGCTGGCCTTCTGGACGCAGATGGTCTTCTACAGCATGATCGGCGCGCATCACTTCATCTATGCGCCCACGCCCTGGGCGCTGCAGACGGTGGCCATCATTTTCAGCGTCGGCATGGTCGTTACGCTGGCGGCCGGAACCGGCAACTTCCTGATGACCATGAAAGGCAGCGGACGCACCATCGCCCGCAGCTACAGCTTGCCGTTTATCCTCGTCGGGGTCGTGTGCTACTTCGTGTTCTCGCTACAGGGCACCTTCGAGGCCTTCCGTTCGCTGAGCAAGGTCTGGCACTTCACCAACTTCACCGTCGCCCACTCGCATCAGACGATGTACGGTTTCGTGGTGTTTTTGATCTGGGGTGGCATCTATGGTCTGCTGCCGCGCCTGACCGGGCGTGAGCCGTCCGCCCTGCTGGCCGGAGTGCACTTCTGGTTTGCTCTCGTTGGCCTCGTTCTCTACTCCACTCCGTTGATGATCGGCGGCACTCTGCAGGGCTACAGCTGGATGTCGGATGCGCCCTTCATGCGCTCGGTCACGCTGATGGAGCCGTTCTATCTGTGGCGAGCCGTGGGCGGTACCCTGATGTTCCTCTCGCATCTGGTGTTTGCCTGGAACCTGTGGCGCATGCGTCCGCAGGGTGACGGAGCACCCCGTGGTGCAGCAGCAGAGGAGGTGCAGGCGTGAGCTTCCATCGTAATCACTGGATGCTGTTTGGCACCATCTTCTTCGGCTTCATCTTCCTGGGCATCATCGTTGGCATTGCGCCGGCCTACTGGACCCAGGCTCAGGTCGAGGTCAACTACACCGGCGACACGCTCTCCGACCGAGAAAGAGAAGGATTGGGCGTCTACATTGCCGAGGGCTGCGTTGCCTGTCATACCCAGCAGGTCCGGCCGCTGGAGATGGATGCGGACTTCGGCCGTCCGTCTGCGCGCGATGACTATGCCCGCATCGGTGGGCCACTGGATATGTGGCGACCCTATGCCCCGGCGGTGCTGGGCAGCGCGAGAATCGGCCCGGACCTTTCCGACGTCGGCTCGCGCCAGCCGGCTGAAACGTGGCAGTACATGCATTTGTACAACCCGCGTACCGTGGTTGAAGACTCCATCATGCCGGCTTATCCGTGGTTGTTCGAGGTCACCGATAACCCCGATGAGGATGCTTTCGTTGTGCCGTTGCCTGACGAGTTTGCCCCCGGAGACGATCTGCAGGTGGTTCCCAATGATCGCGGCCAGGCGCTGGTGGCGTATCTGTTTGCGCTCAAGCAGCCGATCGAGCGGCGAGCGGGCGCGGCTGCTTCCGGAGCCTCTCGCGAAAAGTCGCAAGATGAATCCGAAGCGAAGACAACAGCGTCGACGACAACCGCCAACGGTGAAACGCTTTACAGCAACAATTGCGCAGCCTGCCATCAGGCCAGCGGGCAGGGCGTGCCCGGCGCTTTTCCGCCGCTGGTCGATGACCCGGTTGTGGTCGCCGACGATCCCACTGAACATATCGATATTGTGTTGTTTGGTGCCCATGGCCGCGAGATCAATGGCCAGACCTATGGCTCGCCCATGCCGCCGTTCGGGCACTTCAGCGATGACGAAATCGCCGCCATGATCAACCACGAGCGCACCAGCTGGGGCAATGACGCACCGACGGTCAGCCCCGATGATGTTGCGGCCCGGCGCGAGGAGGGTGAGCAGAACCAATGAGAACGCACTGGATGAAGATGGTGCTGATACTTGCTGCGGTGTTGTTGCAGCCGCTGTGTCATGCTCTGGCACACGCGGCGGAAAGCGCCGAGGAGCATAGCGTGATCGAATACGCGATCGTCGGCATTGGCGTGGTCGTTGTCATCGCGGTCTTGGTCCTGACGATCAAATACTTTCTGCGCCCCGGCGAAAAAAGCCAGCAGCATATCAAGCGCCGAATTCTGGATGAAGAAGGTCAGGGTGATCGTGATGACAACTGAGAAGACAGAGGATCGCAATCGTATCGAGGCCTATCTGGATGACGATCCGGATCCGATCGTGGTTCATCGGCCGCCGGCGCGCTTCCAGCTCGATACCACGCGCCTGGCTGACGGTCCGCATACGCTGCATATCAAGGCCTGGGACAGCAACGGTCAGCAAGGGGTGCGCTCCATTCCCTTTACCGTGCGCAATGGGCCGGGCATCTCGGTCAACGGGGTCAGAGACAACGACGTGCTCGAAGGCGACATTCCGATTCTGGTCAACGCCTATGGCGGCCGCGGTGAACTGTACTGGGAGCCCTCGCGCGCGGAAACGCCGTCGCCCATCCCGACCTGGATCTGGGTGCTGCTGATCTTCATCGTCGCCTTTGCTGCGTTCTATGGCTTGCGTCAGTGGAGCCCGCCGGCCGACATGGCAGATACTCCGACCTACAGCAGCCCGCAGGAAACCGCGGATGGCCCCGACTGAAGCGGCGTACTGGCCTGCGGGCAGGCGACCGAATCAGGGGCGCTGATCCGCAGGCATGAAAAAAAGCCCGCCGACCTTTCGGGTCGACGGGCAAACCGGCTTGGGATGAACGGTTCATGTTGCCGTCAGGGCAGGACGGCTCCGTTCTTTTTTATGCCTGCGGCCAGTCCGACTCGCCTTGGGACTGGTTGCAGTGCTGCTGAACCGCCGAGCTGTATTCGCTCTGGCTCAGGCCCTTTTCGCTTTGCTTGTCGATGTCGTCGAAGGCATCCGCCAGGCAGGGCAGGGCACGTGCTTCACTCTTGCTCACGTAACCGTCACCGTCGGCGTCAAGCTCGTCGAAGCGCGGATTCTGCGCAATGGCCGACGAGGCCGCAAAGGTCAGGGCGATACCAAGGGCGAACAGGGATTGTTTGCTGAGATTCATCATGGTCAACTCCTTGTATGTAGTGTTTTCCAATTGTGAGTCTCGTGTGACTCGCCCTGATTAATGCAGCTGCCGTGCCAAGTTGGAAAATAGTTTTAGATTCAGTAACTTGCGTTTCCAGGCCCGTGCGGTATCGGTAACACCTGTTGCCTGCAGGCGACGCTGGTCCGGGTGTTTCCACGACAAAGCCCGTCGGTAGCGGCGCCGGGACTGTCGCCAGAGAGCGACATGTGGCGCAAGGTGTTGAAAAGTCAGGTAAATAAAGTGGTCAATTGTGGGTGCTGAGCCGCCAGAGCGGCGGGATCATTCCTTGAAATCAGCCGGCTCGAGCTGGTGGCGCCCCAGCAGGCGGTAAAACTCGGTACGGTTGCGGCCGGCCAGGCGGGCCGCTTCGCTGACGTTGCCTTCGGCCATGCGCATGATGCGCACCAGGTAGTCGCGTTCGAACGCATCGCGCGCCTCGGCCAGGGGCCGCACTCCGGTTGGATCCCGGCGCAGCGCGCGTCGAATCAGGCTGTCGGGCACCGGGCCCTTGCGGCAGAGCACACAAGCCTGCTCGACCACGTTGGCGAGTTGGCGCACGTTGCCGGGCCAGTCGTGGCCCAGCAGCACGCGCAATGCCTCGCGCGAGAAGCCCTGAATCCGCTCGCTCGCGGGGCGGTCGGCCTGCAGTTGGGCAAGGAAATGCTCGGCCAGCGGGACGATGTCTTCCGGCCGGTCGCGCAGCGGCGGCAGATCGAGCTGGACGACGTTGAGACGGTAGAACAGGTCTTCGCGAAAGTGGCCGTCGCGAATGGCCTGTTCGAGATCGCGATGGGTCGCCGACACGACGCGCACGTCGATGTCGACTTCTTCGGCTGCACCAACGGGACGCACCTGCTTTTCCTGCAGCGCGCGCAGCAGTTTGGCCTGAAAGGCGGCCGGCATGTCGCCGATTTCATCCAGCAGCAGAGTGCCGCCCCGTGCCTGGACGAAGAGACCATCGCGGTCGCTTTCGGCGCCGGTGAAGGCGCCCTTGCGGTAGCCGAACAGCTCGGATTCGAGCAGTTCGGCGGGAACGGCCGCGCAGTTGATCGCCACAAAGGGCCCGTCGTGCCGCGGGCTGGCCTTGTGAACGGCGCGGGCGATGACCTCCTTGCCGCTGCCGCTTTCGCCGATGATCAGCACGCTGGCATCACTTTCGGCCACCAGCTCCAGCTCGGACAGCAACGTTTCCATGACGTGACTGCGCGTGACGACTCCGGCGCGCCAGCCTGCCTCTCGGCTCGGCTCGCCACGGCGGCCGTCGGTTGCCTCGGCAATGGTGGCAAGCAGTTCCGCGCTGTCGAAGGGTTTGGTGAGAAAGGCAAAGGCGCCTTCGCGGGTCGCAGCCACGGCGTCGGGAATGCTGCCGTGGGCGGTCAGAATGACGACGGGCAGGGCAGGATCGCGCTCGCGCAGTTGACGGAACAGGGCCATGCCGTCCATGCCCTCCATGCGCAGATCGGTGATCACCGCATCCGGGGCACGCGCTGCCACGCGGCCCAGCGCGGCCTCGCCGCTGTCGGCGGTATCGACGGTATAGCCCCCGGACTCCAGCCGCAGGCTGATCAGTCGCAGCAGCCCCGGGTCGTCGTCCACCAGGAGAATCCGGGGGGCTTCCATCTCACGCGGCGGGTCGTTGTGCTCGTCGGCCATGGCTTTAGCCATCACTGTCCTTGCGCTCGTCGAGCTGTTGGTCGATTTCCCGCAGCGCCCGAAGCTTTTCCAGCGTCTGTTGATGAGCCTTGCGTTCGCGCTCCAGCTCGGACGCGACGCGATCGCGCTGTTCCTCTGCGCTGATGCTGCGGCGGACCAGCTCGGTCACTACCGACAGCGTCTCCAGGGCGTCTTCGGTGATGCGAGTGTTTTCGGCGGGCCGGTTTTCGAGCAGGGTCTCGAGCATCTGCAGGCCCGATCGTGCGTCGCGCAGCTTGCCCGGCCCAAGCGTTTTCAGCAGTGCCTGTTCCAGCTGCGCGAGCCAGGCGTCGAGATTCGATACCCCGGCGTACCAGGTCGCGGCGGTTTCGGCACTGACCCGCTGCACCCGCTCGACGCGGTTGATGATGTCGGCGCTGTCGATTTCGTCCGCTGCGGCCTGGAGATCAACGGCGAGCAAAAGAACGATGACGCATGCGATGACAACTGCGGGGGTTCTGGGCGAGCACTTCATTGGCGAGCATCTCCTGACGATGCAATGGGTAGCTCAATCACGACAACCGTGGACCAGTTCGCGCTGTCGATCAGGCGAACACTGCCCTGGTGGGCGCGAACGATATCGCGGCAGATGGCAAGCCCCAGACCGCTGCCCGGGCGGCTGCGGCTGTGCCGGCCGCTGCCGCGGTAAAAGGGCTCGAACAACCGGCTGCGATCCTGGGCGGGTACGCCGGGGCCCTGATCGGCCACCAGGATATGCGCTCGATTGCCGCGTTTTTCCACCCCGATTGCGATGCTGCCGTGGGCCGGGGAAAACTTGATGGCATTGGACACCAGATTGTCGATGGCCGTGGTCAGCATGTCGGGATCGGCGCGCATTCTGACCTCCGGGGAGCGTTTGCGCCGGACGCTGATGTCACGGGCTTCCAGGTTGAGTCGATGATTGTCGAGTACGTTCTCGACCAGTTCGTCCAGTGCGATGTCATCTTGCCACATCGGATCGGGGCGTGATCGGAGCCGGTTGAAGCGCAGCAGGTTCTCGATCTGCTCCTGCAGGCGTACGATGTTCGCCTGGATGATGCCGATGACTTCGCGCTGCTGCTCGCCCAGACGGCCGAAAGTCTGATCGGCAAGCAGGCTGGTGCCTTCACGAATTGCGCTCAGCGGTGTCTTGAGCTCATGCGAGACCTGGCCAACCAGCTGCTGACGCTCGCGTTCCCCGCGAACCAGCCGGCGGCGAACCCACTCCAGCCGGATCGACAGGGCGCGCAGATCGCGCGGGCTGTTGACCTGTTCGATGCGCGCGTGTTCAGGTTGCGCGAGTGCCCGCATGCTCCGATCCAGTCGCCGAATGCGGCGGTTGAGGAAGCTCGCCATCAGCAAGGCCAGCAGCACGGCCACCGGGACGGTTGATGCCAGGCTCAGGACGGAGACGTTGCGGGCCGACTCGCCCATGGCCTCCAGTCGCTGAAGTTCGTGCTGCGAGGTGGTTTCGGTGGCCATCAGCAGGCTGTTGGCGGCCTCCCCCAGCGCATCGAAGGACGCGGCCAGGCGAGCCGGCCATTCGCGGCTGGTGCGAGGTTCGATAATCAGCTGATACAGCTTCTGGCTGCTCTGGCGCATGGCATTGACCTGCTCGCGCAGATCCTGACGTTCGACCACAGCGTTAAAGGTGTCGAGATCAGCGCTGAGCGCCTGATGGCGCTCGCGCAGACTGGCTTTTGCGTCGCTATCCTGCAGAATTCGGTACTGGCGGGCAGAGCGCTCGAAGGCAATCACCCGGTCGCTGATCTGTCGGGCTGACTGCGTGGCGGAAATCGAACGCTCGAGCAGCTTCTCGCTTTGCCGCGTCACGCGGTCGATCTGCTGGCCGGAGACGATCAGGCCCACGAGCAGAGGAAAGGCCACCAGCGCAAATCCGGCCAGCAGCAGAGTCAGAACCGACTGAGTGCGCAAACGTCGGCGCCAGCCACGCCAGCGTGCGCTACGGCGAGTTCTTGCCCCCCGTTGTTGCTGCGTCCGTCTTTCCGGGCGGTTCAAGGCGCGTATGAGTCTCTGATGAGTGCTTTACGGCAGGCAACAGTATCGGCCCGGAGCGCTTCGGGTACAAGCAGGCCGGGCGTGTCCGGCCTCAGGCGGCGGCTCTCGACAGCCGATCGTGAACGGCCGACCAGGCGGGTGAATCAGGCGGGCGCTGGACCAGAATCCGACTGGCGCCACGGTCATCGAGATGACGCAGGACGGCGTAGAGGCCGCGAGCGTATTGCGCCGGGTCATCGGGTAACGCCTGCCAGGCTCTGAAGCCCCCCGGGTCGGGGGTGTCTGTCAGCGCCAACACCGCCGCATCCGGATCGGGGTCGGAGAGCGCTTCGGTGGTTACCAGCTCAAGCCGGGTTCGAGGCGCGTAATGCGAGGGCAGGCGGCCTGCAGTGCGCGGACCTTCCGACGCCCCGGCCACTTCGGGCGGGCTGCCGAGCACCTCGCCGAGCTGCTCCAGGCTGAGCATGCCGGGACGCAGCACGCGGGGCCGGCGCCCGCTGCAGTCGACAATGGTCGACTCGACACCTACTTCGCAGGGGCCGCCGTCGATCACGGCAGCGACGCTGTCACGGCCTTCGAATTCGTTGATGACGTGATCGGCGGTCGTCGGGCTGATCCGGCCAAAGCGATTGGCCGAAGGGGCTGCAACCGCGCGGCCCAGGCGCTTCAGCAAGGCAAGGGTGAGCGGATGGCCGGGAACACGAAGACCCACCGTCGGCTGGCCGCCGGTCACGCTGTCGGCTACCTCGGCGGCCTTGCGCACGATCAGGGTCAGCGGGCCCGGCCAGAAGGCGCTCGCCAGTTGCCGCGCGGCTGCACTGACTTCAGCAGCCCAGTGGTCCATTGCCTTGCTGTCGGGCAGGTGGACAATGAGGGGGTGGTCGGCCGGGCGCCCCTTGGCGGCGAATATACGGCGTATCGCATCGGGGTTGGCAGCATCGCCGGCCAGGCCGTAGACGGTTTCGGTCGGGATGGCCACCAGTTCGCCGCGGCGCAGCATGTCGGCGGCGCGCTCGATGTCTTCGCTGCTGCTGCCCAGGCGGATCATGGCGGCGAGCCTTTCAGATGCTGCGCTATCACACCGCACTGGCCGAGGGTGAGCGGGTCGACGGCGGCGTTTTCCCGCAACGGCATCGGAATCAGGTGCCAGTGCATTGCTGCTCCTCAGCCGGTGACCTGCCAGCCAATATTGGCGCCGGCGCGCAGCGGCACGATGGTTTCGTCGCCGGCACGGAGTTTCGCATCATTGCTCCATTCACGCTTTTCCAGCGTGATGCGTTCTTCGCTGGCGCTCAGGCCGTAGAAGGCCGGGCCGTGCAGGCTGGCGAAGCCCTCGAGCCGGTCGAGCGCACCGGCGGCTTCGAAGACTTCCGTGTACAGCTCGATGGCGGCCGGTGCCGAGTAGACGCCGGCGCAGCCGCAGTCGGACTCCTTGGCGTGCTGCGGGTGCGGGGCGCTGTCGGTGCCCAGAAAGAAGCGTTCGCTGCCGCTGGTGGCGGCCTCGACCAGCGCCCGGCGATGTGTTTCGCGCTTGATCAGCGGCAGGCAGTAGTGATGCGGGCGCAGGCCGCCATCGAACAGGGCGTTGCGGTTGTACATCAGATGGTGGACGGTGATGGTTGCTGCGATCGGCCCGGGCGCGGTCTTGACGTAGTCGACAGCCTCCCGGGTGGTGGCGTGTTCGAGCACCAGCTTCAGCTCGGGAAAGTGCGCTCTCAGCTTTTCCAGATGGCGCTCGATGAAGATCGCCTCGCGGTCGAAGACGTCGATGTCGCCATCGGTGACCTCGCCGTGCAGCAACAGCGGCAGTCCGTGTCTTTCCATCGCCTCGAGAATCGGGAAGACCCGTTCGAGATCGCGCACGCCCGAGTCCGAGTTGGTGGTCGCTCCGGCCGGGTAGTACTTGACCGCGTGGACGAAGTCGCTTTCAGCTGCAGCGCGAATGTCATCGAGCGTGGTGGTCTCGGTCAGATACAGCGTCATCAGCGGCTCGAAGCGGCTGCCCGCGGGCAGGGCCGCCAGGATGCGCTCGCGATAGGCGGCCGCGTCGGCCACGGTGCGCACCGGTGGTTTGAGGTTGGGCATGACGATGGCGCGGCCGAACACGCGCGCGGTGGCCGGCGCCACCGCCGCCAGCATGTCGCCGTCTCTCAGGTGCAGGTGCCAGTCGTCGGGGCGTCTGATGGTCAGTCGTTTCACGGGTCTTCAGGCCTTGGAGCGAGTTGCTGCATCGTTGGGAGATGCAGCCATTCTAGTGCACCCCGACCGGGTCTGGTTGTGTGTCCGGACCGACAAGGGAGCCTGTAAACCAAAAAATACAATTCCGGTATACTGTCGCTCTTTCCAGACCCCTGAAGGAGCGTGATTTGAGCTTGAATACATCCCATGCCCTCGGCGTGGCGCTGCTGGTTGCGGTGATTGTCAGCCCGGCGATGGCCGATGAGCGCCGTGGCGAATGGCTTGATCCGATCGTGATTACCGCCACCCCGACCGGGGCGTCGCTGCTGGAGTCGTTTCAGTCGGTGACCGTGATCGATCGTGACTGGATCGAATCCTGGCCGGCGCCAACCGTGGCAGACCTGCTTGCCGGCGTGGCCGGGCTGGATGTGCAGCGTCGCGGCGAGCCCGGGGTGCAGGCCGATATCGGCATCCGCGGTACCGGCGTTGAACAGACCATCGTGCTGCTCGACGGCATGCCGATGGGTGATCCCCAGGCCGGTCATCACAATCTCAATCTGCCGGTGCCGGTCGCGCATATCGAGCGTATCGAGGTGATCAAGGGGCCGGGCGCCATGGCCTACGGCGGCAACGCAACCGGTGGCGTGATCAACGTGGTCACCCGCAGCGCCAGCGATGCCGGTTTGTCGGCGCAGGCGCGCGTCGGCAGCTATCGCACCCGCTCCGGCGGCTTGTCTGCAGCCGGCCCCTGGGGCCAGAGCGGCCATCGGGTCAGCGTCGATGGTCTCAAGACCGATGGGCACCTGTCGGCGCGTCGGGCCGATGCCGACATGGTTCGCGGACTCTATACCGGCACGGCGGCGCTGGGAGAGGCCACCTTGCGCTGGGGGCTGGGGGGCGAAAATCGCGATTTCGGCGCCTGGAAGTTCTATACCGCCGACTTTCCCGACCAGCGCGAACGCACGCAGACGCGCAGCGCCTGGCTGTCGGCTGACGCGTCGGCTGGCCAGTGGCAGGTGACGCCACGCCTGTTCTGGCGCGAGCACGATGATCACTTTAGCACCCTGATTGCCGGCGCAGCCTACATCAACCGCCACGCCACACGGGTTCAGGGGCTGCGGGTGTCGGCACGTCGCCACCACGCCGGGGCGGTGACGGCGGTGGGCGCGGCTTACTCGCGCCAGCGTATCGATTCGAACGCGCTCGATCAGCATGACCGGGACGAGTCCCAGGCATGGTTGGTGCATCGGCATGCATTGGGAGAGCGCGCAGAGATCGAGGCCGGATTATCGCTGGTCGACTACAGCGATCATGGCGGCTACGGTCTGCCGTCGCTGGCCTTCAAGTACAGCCTGAACGAACATTGGGTGAGTTTTGCGTCCTGGGCCGCTTCGGCCCGGACGCCGTCCTATACCGAACTGTTCCTGGACAGCTCGGGCAACCGCGGCAGCCCCGCCCTCGGGCCAGAGCGCTCGGACTATGCAGAAATCGGCCTGCGTTATCTTGCGGCAGCGCAGCGCGTCAACCTGGCCCTGTTCGAGCGCCGCACCGACGCGCTGATCGACTGGGCGCGCCTGCCCGGTGAGGTGCAGTGGCAGGCCCGGCGATTCGACGGCCACCGCAGCCGCGGCGCCGAACTGGAATGGCAGTGGCTGCCCTCCGGCAAACGGCTCGAGCGGGTTGACCTGGCCGCAACCGTGCTCGACACCCGCCTCGACCGTCGCGGGCTGCAGATCAAGTATGCCCTTGACTACGCCGAGCTGGGCATTATCGCCGGCGCCGTCTGGCGCCTGAGCAATACGCTTGGCCTTACCACCCGGGCGCGATACAGCCAGCGCAGCTCCGGGGAGGCGGGCACGCTGCTCGATCTGCGTCTGAGCTGGCAGCTTGCCGATCTCCAGCTCTTTGTCGAAGGCAACAATCTGCTCGATAGGCGCCTGGTTGAAAGCGGCTTCGCCAAGCTGCCCGGCCGCTGGCTTTACGCCGGAGTCGCCGTGGGCTGGTGAGCGCGTCCGGTTGTCAGCGCGGTGGGCATTCGCGGCTGGCTTGTTCAAGGCCTCGATCACTCTTCACAGCGACGGTGTATTGATATAACATTACACCTCTTTCACCGTGGAGCTGTACATGATCCGAACGAGTCTTCTGCCGGCCGCGCTGCTGTCGCTCGCCGCCGTGGCACAGACGCCAACCGATTCTCCGCAGGAGGACGAGTCGCACTATGAGCATGATGAGATCGACCGGGTCGAGGTCAGCGCTCTGCCACTCAGGCGCAGCAAGCTGGAATCGGCACAGCCGGTCGACATGCTCATGGGAGAAGAGCTCGACGATCGCCGCGGACTGACTCTGGGCGATACCCTGATGCAGCAGCCCGGCGTTCACTCGACAAGCTATGGCCCCGGTGCCGGGCGGCCGGTGATTCGTGGTCTGGGCAGTGGCCGCGTACAGATCCTGGAAGACAGCCTGCCGGCCGTCGATGTCTCGGCGCAGTCCGACGACCATGCCGTAAGCGTCGAGCCGATGCTGATAGACCGCATTGAGGTGCTGCGCGGGCCGTCAACGCTGCTGTTCGGCTCCGGCGCCGTCGGCGGTGTGGTCAATATCATCGACGGCCGCATTCCTGAGCGAGCGCCGATGGGGGCGCTCGAGGGGCGCTTCGAGCTGCGCGGCAATACCGTCTCCGACGAGCGCACCGGCGTATTGCGGCTTGACGGTGGCGGCGATCAGTGGGCCTGGAACATTGCCGGCTCCTGGCGCGATGCCGACGATTACAGTATTCCCGGCACGGCCGAGCCCGGCGATGACGAGAAACCGGGCAGGCTGCCCAACAGTTTTGTCGAGTCGCAATCGGGTTCTGCCGGGTTGAGCTGGATCGGGAAGCGCGGCATGTTCGGCATTGCGGTCAAACGTTTCCAAACCGAGTACGGCATTCCAGCGCCGCACAGCCATGGGCCGGCTGATTCGGGCCATGAGCATCCGGGCGGGAATCGCTTCCGGCCCGCGCTGCTGTCGCGACATGTTCATGCCGACGAGCACGATCACGACGACGAAGACGTCTACGTTGATCTCGAACAAACGCGCTGGGATGCCAAGGGCCGGCTCGACGATCCGCTGCCGGGCTTCTTGCGGGCAACGCTGCGGGCCAGCTACAGCGACTACACGCACGCCGAACGCGCGCTCAACCCGAGCGACGCGGTACATGGCTCTGGCGATCATGCGCATACCGTGTTCGACGTCGAAGCCTGGAGCAGCCGGCTCGAGCTCGAGCACCGACCGCTGGCCGGCTGGCGCGGCGCGCTGGGACTGCAGCTTGAGGAGAAGACACTTGCCGCCATGGGCGACGAGGCCTACGTGCCGGACGGCGATACCCGCAGCGGGGCCCTATTTGTGCTCGAAGAAAAGCGCAGCGGCCCGCTCACCTGGACCCTGGGTGCACGGGTCGAGCACAATGAGATCGAGGTTGACGAGCTGCTCGAGCCGCAGGAACACGATTCGGCCGCCAACGGCCAGCGCCAAAACGTGCGCGCGCCTGCCCGGCTCGTCAAGCAGAGCTTCACAACGGCTTCAGCCAGTGTCGGCGCGCTCTGGCAGATGAACGAACGCTGGCAGACATCGCTGAACTACGCCTACGCCGAGCGCGCCCCGACGCAGGCCGATCTGTTCGCCGAGGGGCCGCATCCGGCGACCTTTACCTACGAGCGCGGCGCCGTTGATCTGGGCAAGGAGGTCACCAGCGGTCTCGACCTGATCGTGCATCGGCATTCGGAGGCACTCGATCTGGAAGCTTCGCTGTTCTACAACACCATCGATGACTTCATCTATCTGCACCGAACCGGGGAAGTGCGTGCCGGCCTGCCGCTGTATCAGAGTCAACAGCAGGATGCCACCTTCCATGGCGGCGAGCTGCAGGCGATCTGGCACCTGCCCGACAGCGTGCTTGGTCACTTTGACCTGCGGCTGGGCTACGACTGGGTGCGCGCCGAGTTCGACTCCGGCGAGCAGCTGCCGCGAATCTCTCCCGGCCGCTATGTCGCCAATCTAGACTGGCATCTCGGCGACGTGCGGGGCAGCCTGGGCTACAAGCGCGTGCGCTCGGCCCGTCACCTGGCACCGGAAGAAACCCCGACGGCGGGTTACGACATGCTCGACCTCAACATCGCCCATGTCTTCGCGATTGGATATTCCGAGCTGGAGGTCTTTGCCAGGCTCTCCAACCTGCTCGACGAAGAAGCGCGCGTGCACACCTCGTTTCTAAAGGCGTTCGCGCCTCTCCCGGGGCGGGATCTGAGCGTGGGTGTGCGCGGACGATTCTGAAGCGCGTCGCGGCCCGCCCTCCGGGCGGGCTCAGGCGGCGGCGTGTTCTTCCTTGCGTATCTGTGCGAGCAGTTCCAGATAGGCGCCGATGAGGTCGGACTCGTAGATGGCGCCCACCAGGCGACCCTCGGCGTCAACAACGGCGACGCTTTCGCCGACAAAGCGGCGCATGGCATTCATCGCACCCCAGATCGTCTCGTCTTCGCGCATGGTCAGTGCGCTGCGGTCGCACCAGTCCTCGATTGACTCGCTGGCGTCCGCCGGGAAAATTTCGTGCAAGTGAATCGTGCCGATGTAATGGCCCTTGTCGTCGGTCAGATAGGCGCGGGCGCGGGCCGCTTCAAGGATGGCGTTACGCGCCTGGCCGACGTTCGTGTCGGGGCGCAGGCTGACGTACTGCTCGGACAGCAGTTCGCGGATTCCGTGGACCTGCAGAATGGCCTGGCTGCGGCCGCCGGACAGATCGTGGCCACGCTTGGCCAGCTCCTGATCGAACAGCGAGCGGGCAAAGAATCTTGACGCTACCAGGTTGGCCAGGGCGACGCTGGCCAGCGCAGCAATGGTCAGCTCGTAGCTCGAGGTCATTTCGAATACCAGCACCACGATGGTCAGCGGTGCGCCGATGACCGGCGAGGCCACAGCCACCATGCCGCAGATGGCGTAGACCATCTGCGCGGATACATCAACACCGAACAATGCACCGGCCAGATAGCCGACGACGCTGCCGAACAGCGCGCCAAACAGGCTGCCAACGATCAGCGCCGGGCTGAACACACCACCGGCAAAACCCATGCCCAGACACCAGGCCGTGGCCAGCAATTTGAGCACCATGATCAGCAACAGCTCCCAGTGCGGCCAGCCACCTTCGATAAAGCTCTGGCGCAGCGTGTCCAGACCAAGGCCAAGAACCTCGGGCACCCACAGTGCAGCCAGCCCCAGGCCCAGGCCTGCGACTGCCGGGCGCAGCAGCGCCGGAACCTTCAGGCGCGTGGCGAGATACTGCATTTGCAGCAGCGCCGACATGTAGCTGACCGCCACCAGCGCGCTGGCAATGCCCAGCGCGATGAACAGACCGTATTCCCACAGATGGGCGACCTCGACGCTGGCGACGGAAAAAAGCGGTGGCTGCGGCCACACCAGTCGCGAGGTGACGTGGCCCAGCACCGAAGCGATGGCAATTGGTGCAAACGCGCGCAGGGCGAAGTGGCGCAGGATCACTTCATGGGCAAACAGGATGCCGGCAATCGGCGCGTGAAAAGCGGTGGAAATGACCGCGGCGACGCCGCAGGCAATGGCGGCATTCTGGCTTGTCAGCCGGGCGCGCAGCAGCCGCGACAGCAGCGAGCCGACCGTGCCGCCGATATGCACCAGCGGGCCGTACTGGCCCACTGAAGCGCCAAAGCCCAGCGAAATCAGACTCGACAGGCCCGTCAACAGTCCGGCGCGCAATGGCGGTCGCCCGCGCCGCGTCTGCACCGCAGCAATCAGGTCCGACGGCGAATGCGGCTGGCGTTCGGGAATGAAACGATGCAGGATCCCGCCGATCAGCCCACCGGTTGTAGGCACCACCACAATGGCCAGCGTGACCAGCCAGGCGCGTGATTCCTGGGCGCGACTCGCAGCCGAAATCAGCAGTAGGTCGTTGAGCCACACGAACGAGCCAACGAAGGCGTTGGCCACCACGGCCGCTGCCATGCCGACCAGAACCCCGAGCACGACAATGGCCATGATCCGGCGCAGCAGGTTGCCGCGCTCGGGGCTTGGGGGCAGGGGTTGGCCAGTATCGCTCACCGACCGGTTAGCGGATGATGGCTACGCCAAACAGCAGCGGGTGCAGCCAGAAGACGAAGGCGATATAGATCGCCAGCCCGCCGATGATGGCGATTGCATCATTGGCGCGCGAGCGCGGCAGCTGCGGAATCGTGCGCGCCGGGCGACGCTTGAGCGAGATGCGATCGACCACAGCCCAGACCAGAAAACCGCCAAACAGCAGCACCGCGGCGAGCGTGCCGTTGACCAGAAGATGCGCCAGCGCCCAGGCCTTGACCGCCACCAGCATGGGGTGTTTCAGGGCCTGCTGGATGCGGCCGGGAAAGTAAGCGGCTACCAGCGCGGGAAAGGCAAACAGCATCAGCAGCATGGCGATATGGCGCATGAACGCCGGCGGATGCCACAGCCAGATCGGCTCCAGCCGCGCCTGCCCGTAGCCGATGACAATCAGCACCAGGCCGACGATGGAAATCAGCCCGTAGATGCCCTTGAACGGCAGCTCGCCCAGCTTCGCGACCATACCGTCGCGCCAGCGCCATGAAACGATGCTGATCGAATGAATGCCCAGAAACAGTACCAGACCGGCAATAAGCAAAGACATTGCACTTCTCCCTGTGTCGTATTACCCATTGTAAGGCTGCTGGCCCGTCCCGCCAGCCTTGTCCGGAATCGCCGCGAGAATTTGGTGCTAGACTTTTTGGCCGAGCGGTGCAGTCTCGTGCGGGCCTGGCATCAAGGAGATCAAACAGAGTCGAGGGCGCTCAATAATGAGACCGCTAGTAAAAGCAGGGCAGGGGCTGGCTCCGGTTGTGCTTGTTGTTTGGCTGGTCTCGCTTTCACTTGGGCTGCCGGGCAGCGTGTCTGCCGCTGAAGAAACAACTTATCTTCAGCTGCTGGCACGCGCGCAAGTCGAGCTTGTAAACGCTTCCGGGACCATTCCTGAAACGACAGGCGAGGATGGGCTTCACACCACCGATGCCTGGGGCGCTGGCCGGCCAGACAGCCACAACTGGAGCGGTCTGTTTATCGACGCCGGCCACAGGCTGGGTCCGGAGCTGAAGCTGATCGGCCGCTTTGCGTTCAACTTCAATATGGACGGCCTGCCCGATGGACGCGGCAAGTACCGCGACGCCTATGCCGGAGTGCAGGGCGGCTTTGGCACCGTGCGCTTGGGTCGGCTGGAAACGCCCTACAAGCTCGCCGGCCTTGGCTGGGACCCAATGAACGCCACGGCGCTGCAGGCGCGCCTCAACGCCGGCCGTTCCGGCGGCGCCCTGGGGCACGGCGGCTACCATAACGACAGCGTCGACTACAGCGCGTCGATCAAAAGCGTCCGCGTCCGGGCCTTCTATTCAAAAACAGACGGTGGACCCTCGGGCCCGGATCGCGGCTCGATGTATTCCGCCTCGCTGAGCGTGCCGCTGGGCAATACTGAACTTTCCCTGGCCCACCTTGATGCCGGTGATCGCGGCGCCGGCAGCCGCAGTGGAACCCAGCTCGGCCTCCGCCACCAGCAAGGCCCCTGGGAATTTGCAAGCCTGTATGAGTTTCGCGGCCGCGGGCTCGACCATGGCGATTATCTCTTTGTCAGCGGTGCCTATCAGGCTGATATTGGCAAGCTGTCGCTCGGCTATGGCCGCTTCATGGATGATCATGTTCGCGGTGATGATGGTCAATACCTGGCCGCAGGCCTCATGCGTCGCCTGTCGCCGTACGTTACCGGCCATGCCGGTGTTCGCTATACCGATCGTGATCGGGCAGGCACTGAAACGTTGTTTGATATCGGTTTTCGCTTCAGCTGGAAGCAGCGCTTCAGCCGGACAGCTTACTGATACGGGGCTGCTTAAAGCACGCCCTGGGACTTCAGGCGCTGGTACTCGCTGACCAGCGCTGCCGGCAGTTGGTCGGGCAGGACATCGAGGTGGATGATGCCGCGCTGGCGCAGGCGGGCGGTGGCGGCTTTGCGCTGCTCGCGGTAGAGCGAGCAGGCGGACTGGAGCAGCGCGCCGCTGAAATCAAGCTTGCCGGCTTTGGCGCTGCCGGGTATTGCTGCGCCGGTAATGCGTTCGCGCAGATCGGCAAGAATGACCAGGTGGCGCTGCCTGATCCGGCCTAGCGCGCGCAAAAGCTCGCTGTGGTCGCTGTCGCGCAGGTTGGTCAGCAAGATCACCAGCGATCGCCTTCTTTGTCTTTCCAGAAAGCGGCTTGCGGCGGCGGCAAAGTCCGGGTGCGTTGTGGTCGGCTGCAGGTCAAAGGTGCTCTCGAGCAGGGCCGCGTACTGACGCTGGCCTCGTGCGGGTGGCAGCACGCGCGCCCGGCCGCGGGCATCGCCTGCGGTCTGCACGCCCACTTCGTCCCCCTGTTTGAGCGCGACATGACCGAGCAGCAGCATGGCGTTGAGGCAGTGGTCGAAGTGACTGAGCTCGCCATCCAGGGCCTGCATGCGGTGGCCGGTATCGAGAACAAACATCAGCGACTGGTTGCGTTCGGCCTGATACTCGCGCGAGATCAGCTTGCGCGTTCTGGCAGTGGCCGACCAGTCGATCTGGCGCAGGCTGTCGCCTTCCCGGTACTCGCGTAGCTGCTCGAACTCGGAACCGCTGCCGCGCCGGCGGTCGAGATGAATGCCCATATCTTCCAGGCGCTGCTCGCCGGCCAGCAGCCCATATTGGCTGACCAGGTTGAAGTTGGGATAGACCCGGAACGGGGCTGGCGTATTCACGCTGACGCGCTGCCACCACAGCCCGGCCGGCGAGCCGCGGGCGATATGGCAGGCATTCAGGCTGAACTCGCCGCGCCGGGTCGCGGTGGCCCGCCAGCGAATTGTGGCGGTTCGGCCTGAAGCCAGGTCGATGCGCTGCGGAAGGTGTTCGGCCCGGCAGGATTCGGGAAAGAGGTCATGGACGAGCAGCGGCAGTGCGCGCCCGGCCTGGTGCGACACGCTGGTTTCGACCGTGACTGCGGCGTTGAGCGGCCAGGTGGCCGGCAGGCTGCGCTTGATTTTCAATTTCGGGCGCTCGCGCCAGACTCGCCACGCGTCGATCAGGGCCAGTGCGGTCAGTGCACCGCCCAGCGCCGGCCACAGCGGCCAGACCGGCGCCAGTGCGGGCACTAAATGAAGTGCCAGGCCGAGCAGCAGCCAGGTGGTCACCAGCTTCAGCAGGCGGCGCGTGGGCCGAAGCTTCGAGCCCGTCGGCTGGCGAGGCGCGCGGTCGAACGAACTCACTGGCGCGGCGCTTTCTGATCCTCGACCAGGCGCTCAAGAACCTGATCGGGCGTCTGGCCTTCCATCTGCAGCTCGGCCGAGAGCAGGATGCGGTGGCGCATCACCGGCGCGGCGAAGCGCTTGATGTCGTCGGGCACCACGAAATCGCGCCCCGCAATCACGGCCGCAGCCTGGCCGGCGCGCAGCAGGGCAATGCTGGCGCGCGGCCCGGCGCCGATGTAAATGCCCGGCCACTGGCGGCTGGCGCGCACGATGGCAACCGCATAGTCAGCCAGAGCCGTGTCGATGTGCACCCGGCGCGCGTGGGCGCGCAGCGCCAGGGCCGTGGCCGTGTCGAGCAGCGGTTCGAGGGTTTGCGCCAGGGTCACCAGATCATCGCGAATGCCGGCCACGTTCAGCGCCAGCTGGCGCTCGGATTCGGCATCGGGATAGTCGATCAGGATTTTCATCAAAAACCGATCAAGCTGCGCTTCGGGCAGCAGATAAGTGCCCTCGTGCTCGATCGGGTTCTGGGTTGCCAACACCATGAAGGGGTCATTGACCTTCAGCGCCTTGCCCTCGATGGTGACCTGGCGTTCCTGCATTACTTCCAGCAGGGCGGCCTGTGTCTTGGCCGGCGCGCGGTTGATTTCGTCGGCCAGCAGAATGTTGCAGAACACCGGGCCGCGGCGCAGCCGGAAACGCTCGCTTTTTAGATCGTAGATCGCATGCCCGGTGATGTCGGCGGGCATCAGATCGGGCGTGAACTGAATGCGCGAGAACTTGCCCGCGATGCAGGCGGCCAAGCTCTGGGCCAGAAGAGTCTTGCCCAGGCCCGGCACGCCTTCGATCAGCGCGTGGCCGCCGGCAATCAGGGCCGCGACAACCTGCTCGACCACCGCGCGTTGTCCGATGACAACCCGGTCGAGCGCCGTGATCAGTTCAGCGGCAAGTGCCGTTGCGCGCTCGTCATCCAGCGCTGGGGTTGTCGGATCGTTTCTGTCCTGGTTCATTGCAGTCTTCCCGTGATTTGTTGCGTTTTCAAAGGGTTTCCAGCACGTCGTTGTGCAGGCGCACGTAGCGAACAAGCTCGTCGGGCGTGCCAAGCTCGCGCGCGCTGATCAGCCAGGCGATGCTGGCCATTTCGTGCCGGGCGCAGCGAGCGGCCAGGCGTCGAGTTCGTTCGCTGGTATCAAGCTGATGCCAGTCGGGATAGCAGCGCAGGAGATGTGGCCGCCGTTCCTCGCGCATGGCCTCCACCAGCTGGCGCGCGCGGTTGTATCGCCAGTCGAAGCGCGCGATGGCCTTTAAGTGCGCGCGCATCTGCAGGGCTGCACGCCGGTCGCGACCGCGCACCGGGCCCAAACGAATCAGATGGCGCCAGACCCACAGCGCGAGCAGCCCCAGGGCGGCCAGCCACAGCATCGGCGCCTGGCGCCACAGCCAGGGCAGCAGCCCACTGCTTGCCGGACGGTGCTGCAGGTAAACCGGTCCCTGAGGCTGGCCGACCACGGCCTCGAGCAGCCGGACGTGGTCGGGATGGATCAGCATCCGGTTTTCGAGCCAGCCGATATCGGCCAGCACGGTCACGCGGCCTGCGCCGATTCGATACCCGGCCAGCGCGGGCTCGCCGCTGTCGCTGCGCCACAGTTCGGCAGGGCCGTCAGTCGCGTGCTTGTCGTCGCTGCGGTTGTCCAGGCTCAGAAATTCCGGCGCGAACAGCTCGAAGCTCTTTCCGTCGGGCGCGGTGACCTGAATCGAGCGTATTTCCGTGCGGTCGTCGCTCGGAATCTGGCACGACTCACAGCGGCTGATGCGGTACGGGTTAAGCCCTCGCTCGGCCTGGCGCTCGGAGACCGAGCGCACGGCACCGATGACCAGGTGGCCGCCCGATTCGACCCACTCGCGCAGCTCCTGGCGGTCGATCAGGCTGTGCGTTCCAAGCGCCTGGCGCGTGATCAGCACCGGTCGTTCGTCGGGGCGCCTGAGCATATCGGCCAGGGTATTGATATCGCGGGTTTCGAGACCCTGCTGCTGCAGCCACAGGCCGGCAATGTAGAACGGCCGGGTCAGCAGCTTCTCGCTGGCCGGTTCCCAGACCCACTGGCGCTCGCGCTCGCCGGTGAAATACCACAGCGATGCAGCGGCCACCACCACAATCAGGCTCACTATCACCAGCAGCCGTTCGCGCGAGCTCATGAGCGACTGCTCCTTTTGCCTACAGTAAACGGCACGCGATTGGCCGCAAACAGTGCGCGCCACTGATCCTGCAGTGTGTCGAAGTCGGCGTCGCCGGGCGGGCGCTGCGCCCAGGCGGCGCGCAGCCAGCAGGCGATCAGCCGACGCATGTGGGCGATGATCTCCGCGTCGGCCTGTGCTTTTGCAAGCCGCTGGAGTACTTCGCCTTCGGTGGCGCTCTGGCCAACGTGTTCGCCGTGCGGCAGGCGCTCGAGCGCGCCGCGATAGAGCAGGCTCAGGGCCAGGCGTTTGTCGCCGCGGCGCCAGGCCTCGCGCGCTGCGGCGGGAATGTCGTCGGGCAGCGGGGCCTCCAGCGCTTCGGCCAGAAAGCGGGGCTGCGGTGGTTCTTTGGCTGCATCGGCTGGCGCGCGCTGGAAGGCCGGCAGCTTGCGCAGGCGCAGAATCAGCCACAGGCCGAGCGCCCCCAGGCCGAGAATGACCAGCCATTTGACCACCAGCGCCAGGCCGCCAAAATCCGGCAGGCTGCCCGGCTCCCAGTCGAAGTCGAAATCGAAGCGGCTGGTTCGCACCTGCTTTTCCTGGCAGTAAGCCAGGTCCGGGCGCGCGTGGAGCTCGCCCAGTTGTCGTTCGAGCGCGTCGTCGGATTCACGCAGCTGACCGATATGCGCCTGCCAGCGTTCACACTCATGCGGGCTAACGGGGTGCGCCGGTTCGTCTCCGCCCGTCGTGTCGGCGCTGCCCGATGCCGCAATCGGCAGCGAGAGTGCCATCAGCAGGGCTGCAAGGCGGATGCTCATGCCGCCTGCTCTCCGGCGTGGCGCATGGCCAGGCGGCGCAGGGTGAACTCCAGATCCCAGCATTCCAGCCGACAGCGCTGGTTGAGATACAGGCCGAAACCAGCGCCGAGGTAAAAAGATTCGACCAGAATGATGGTGGTGGCGTAAAGTCCGGCCAGCCAGACCCACATCGAGGTGGGCAGCTGCAAGCTTGCATTGGCCGGGTTGTAGGCAATATTGTTGAAGATGGCATCGGGCAGCAGCCAGGAAACCAGCGACAGCAGACTCACCAGGACGCAGATTTCGAAGAGCTGCGCCATGAGCGTCAGCCCGGCAGCAGCCCCGAAGCTGCCGCGACCGAGCGCGCGCGTGCGCTGGCGGCGGGCTGTGCCTGTCAGGCCTTCGAGCTGGCTGACGGGCAGCACCATCGGGCGGGCCGGATGCCAGCTCAGCCGGATCAGCAGCATCAGCGTCTTTGCCCCGGATGCAAGCCCGTGGCGCGCGGCCGCGCGGATGCCAAGCGGCTGCCGGCCAAGCTCGGCGGCCAGCAGGGCCAGAACCGTGCGGTCGATCAGCGGCTTGCTCCACCACAGCACCAGCAGCGTCAGGAGCGGAGACCAGAACCAGGCGAGTGCAGCCACCAGGGCCGGTGGCAGCATGGTCAGGCAGCTTGCTGCCAGTATGGCAGGCCAGCGGGCCTGAACCAGGCGCAGGCCCAGGTCCATGGCCTCGTTTGCTGGCCGGGGGCGCAGGGCAATGCGGTCAATCAGCATCGACTGCTCCGGAGCGGCGGCGGCCGGACAGCGTCAGCCAGGCGCCGACGGCCAGCCATAAGGCAGTACCGACGATGTACTTGGTGGTGACGGCTGCCGTACTGGCCGACCAGAAGGCTTCGAGGGCGGCGGCCAGAAACAGCATGGCCATGACGCCGTAGAGCAGCAGCACGGCGGTTCTGGCGCTGCGTCGCAGGGCCTCGATCCGGGTCAGCGATCCCGGCGCGATCAGGCTCAGGCCCAGGCGCAGCCCGGCCGCACCAGCCAGCGCGATGGCCGGCAGTTCGAACGGGCCGTGGCCGATCACGAAGGTCCAGAAATTCTCGTGATAGCCCTCGAAGGTCAGATGCGCCGCAACGGCGCCGATCTGGGTGCCGTTGAACAGCAGAATCAGCGCGCTGCCGACGCCGAAGACCAGGCCGCCGGCAAAGGTTCGCAGCGCCACGCCGATGTTGTTCATGATGTAGAAGCCGAACATGAACAGGTCCTGATCGGCGCTGCGATGAATCGAATCACTCTGGCTGTACATGAACTCGATGCGCTCGATGGCCTCGGGATCGAGTACCCGATAGACGAACTCGGGCGTCGAGCCGATCATCAGGAACAGCCACAGCATGGGGCCGAACAGCAGCAACAGGCTGATGACGCTCAGGCGCCACTCCGAGCGCACGAGCGCGGGAAAGCCGAAGGCCAGAAAGCGGATGATTTGCGAGGCCAGCGGCGCGCGTGAACGATACAGCACGGCATGGCCGCGGCTGACCAGATCTTCCAGACGATGAATCAGGTTCAGGCTGTAACCGCGCGAGCGGGCCAGCGCCAGGTCACCGCAAAGCTGGCGATAGCGCTCGGGCAGGCGGGCCACGTCGTCCGGGGTGCGCTTGCGGCGGCGCATCGCTTTCAGACCCTCGGCAAATGCCTGCCACTGATCCTCACGCGCGGCAATGAAAGCGGCCTGCCTCACGCGCTTGGCCCCCGGACCCAGCGCGCCCAGGCTTCGAGCGTTTCCAGCGACTGTTCGGGCGGCTGGCCGGTGACCGGCTGCATCAGCGCGGCCAGCTCGCGCGCCCGCTCCGGGTTGAGCCGGGGCAGGCGCTCGGCCAGCGAAAGCAGCACCTGTTGTTCCTCTGGCCCGAGGATCAAAGCGGGTGCGCGGGCCGGTCCCGGGCTGATCTCGTTTGCAGCCGCTCCGGGCCGGGTGGCGTGAACCACCAGACTGCCGGCGGCCAGATCACCCAGGCGCTGGAAGCGTCGGTTGCACATCATGGCGGTCAGGCCGGCGCCGTAGGCAAGCGGCAGAAAGTCGATCTGACGCAGCAGGTTGCGCACGATCGACGCACCCCAGCCGATGGGCGTGCCGTCGTCGTGCAGCACGCGCAGGCCGAGCACGCGTTTGCCTGGCGTGGCGCCGTCGGCCAGAACCTCGAACAGCACCGGGTACCACCAGGTAACGAGAAACCAGAGCAGCAAGAGGAGCGCCATGCCCAGCATCTGCAGCCAGCCCAGAGCGAACACCAGGACGAAGATGATGGTCCAGCGAATCAGGGTGTCGAGCAGCCAGGCGGCAGCGCGCGCTACTGGCCCGGCCGGGCGCAGATTCAGGCTGACGCCCTCGGGCGTGCCCACCGGCACGATGGTGTCAACGGTGCGATCCGACATGAGCACGGATGCTATTCGTCGAGGTAAATGTCGCGATAGGCGGTGTAGATGGAGCAGATGAAAATCGGGTAGACAACCAGCCAGCCCAGAAACAGCGGCAGCGCGCCCGCGATCAGCAGTATGGTGCAGATCAGGCCGTAGATGAGCATCGGCAGAATATTGCGCAGGCAGCCGACAAAGCTCATCTTCAGCGCCTCGGTGGGGGCCACGCCGTTGAGCATGATCAGTGCCGGAGCAAACCAGATCATCATCAGCAGCGGCAGCATCAGGGCCATCATGACCAGAAAGAACAGCGCCATGCCGAGCAACATGGCTTGCACGTTGGGCTCGGCGCCGGACATGAATGAACCCCCGATCAGCGCGAAGCCGACGATTCCGCTCACTACCATGATCGCCAGACTGGCGGCCAGATAAATGGCACCGGCAATGGCCATGGGCTTGATGTGGTCGCCGGTAAAGCCGGCAAACAGATCTTCCAGACGCGCCGATTCGCCCCGGTGAACGCGGTCGGCAGCCAGCATCCAGCCGCCGAGGAAGATCGGAAACACGAAGCCGCCAAGAATGCTGATGACCGGAAGCATGCTGATCACCAGAAACAGGCCGCCAAATACCAAAAGCATGAGAATCCAGGTGCCCCAGTCTTGCGCGAACAGTCGAGCGGCATCGCCGATCCACGAGACACCATTGCCCACTGGCGTGCGGCGCGGCTCGCTTCGAAGCGCGTCCGGGCCGTCATTCTCCTCGACTGGATCGATCGCCGCCGACGGCGGCTCGAAAGGATTGGATTGCGTCATCTGGCGTCTCCCTGCTCTGCGTTGCCCACCGCAATTGTAGCCGGTCTTGACCGGCGCTCCGCTGGTAGCCTATCCGAATCGGCCGACCGGTACAAAACCGGAATGAGCTGTTTTCGCTACTTCATTCGATGCGATGGGAACGAAAGACCAGGTGTGCAGCCGCAGCAAGAATCAGAAACTTTGGACGACCCACCACCAGGGGAGTGAAAGCATCGGGTCACGGCCCCATGTAGAGAGAAGAGTCTTGTGTGGAGGATGCAATGATCCCTTTTTCCATTCTTGATCTGGCGCCCATCAACGAGGGCGGTTCGGCGGCGGAATCGTTCGCCAACACGGTGGATCTGGCCCGCCTTGCCGACACCCTCGGTTTCAGGCGCTACTGGATGGCCGAGCATCATGGCATGGCGGGCATTGCCAGCGCAGCCACGGCGGTGCTCATCGGTCATGTTGCCGGAGCCACGCAGCATATTCGCGTGGGCGCTGGCGGCATCATGCTGCCCAACCACTCGCCGTTGATGGTGGCCGAGCAGTTCGGCACCCTCGATACGCTTTATCCAGACCGCATCGATCTGGGCCTGGGGCGGGCCCCAGGCACTGATCCGGCCACTTCGCGGGCGCTGCGGCGCGATCTGCAGACTGATCCTCACGCCTTTCCCCAGGACGTGGCCGAGCTGGTGAGCTATTTCGAAGGTACGGCCGCGATTACCGCCGTGCCCGGACAAGGATGCGACCGAATCGAGATCTGGATTCTGGGCTCGAGCCTGTTCGGCGCCCAGCTGGCCGCGCAGATGGGCCGTCCGTATTCATTCGCCTCGCACTTTGCGCCTGCCCAGCTGCACGATGCGCTGGCGGTCTATCGCTCTCAGTTCCGGCCCTCGCGCTACCTCGATAAACCGCATGTCATGCTTGGCTACAACGTGTTTGCCGCCGACACCGACGAAGAAGCGCGGTATCTGGCTTCATCATGGCAGCAGTCTTTCGTTCGGCTGCGCTCGGGTAACCCGGGGCAGCTGCCGCCGCCTCAGGAGGGCTATCATGAATCGCTGCCCGAGTCGGCGCGAGCCCTCCTCGATCACGTTCTCGGCTGCACGGCGGTGGGCTCTCCGCAAACCGTTGCCCGGCAGATGAAGAAGTTCATCGAAGAGACTGAAGCCGACGAGCTGATCATCAACAGCAGCATGTTCGATCACACGGCCCGCCGACGCAGCGTGGAAATTGCTGCCCAGGTCATGCAGGGCGAATAAGGCGGGCTCAGGGTTTTCTTGCCAGCATGGTGGCAAATTGAAACTGCAGCGGGTTGCCGTCGGCGTCGGTGCGATGCAGCGCGCCGACATTCTCGTTGTACTTGAGAAAATCCCAATCCCGGTAATAGTCCTTCAGCTCTCCTTCAGCAAATCTGAACGAAAAGCGATCGCAGGGATAGGCCTTGGTGTCCATGGCGCACACAATCAGGTTGTAGCCGCCTGAATGAGTCGATGCCTGTATGTCGGCAATCACGTCGGGAACGCGATCGGCTTGCAGAAACATGAGTACGACGGTTGAAACGATGAAATCGTAGGAACCCTTGATGGACGCTTCGTTGATATCGTAAAAAGACGTTTGTACATTGTCGATGCCTTCGGTGGCGACAATCTGTTCCAGGGTGCGAATGGCCTCGAGGTTGGCATCCACCGCCGTCACGTCAAAGCCCAGACTGCTCAAATACAGCGTATTGCGCCCGCGTCCGCAGCCCAGATCCAGCGTTTTGCACGGGGGGATCCGCTTGCTGGCTGCCAGTACCTCGCTGTGGGTAGTGGTCAGGCCGTAACGCTCCGAGAAGTAGTTGCCGTCATGTGTCGTTTCCATCATCTCCGTGTTGCATCCTTCCAGTATGAAAGTGGCAAGTTTGATTGTCGCTTGAAAGCAAGCTTGATAGCAGGAGTGCCGGGGCGGCGTTCAGCGTGGTCGCAGTGGCTCGAATTGAATCAGCGGCTCCCGGCCGCCAAACGCCGTCTTGCTACAGCAGCCACTCAATCGGCAGCCAGGAAAGCAGGCGTGAGCTGGTGCGTCGCATCCAGCCGGCATCGGGTTCGGTGTTGTAGCGGCGCAGCTCGTCACCCTGCGGGCGGACCCAGCGAATATTGTCATTGCCGTCAAGATAGGCCCGGTAGGCGTGACGGGGTATCTCGCGGTCGAAGGCCCGGTGCATTGCTTGAGCGAGCGCCGGGCTGTCGATCAGAAAACCCATTTCCGTGTTCAGATTCGCCGAGCGTGGGTCGAGATTGAACGAGCCGATGAACAACGTCTCGCCGTCGATGGCAAATGTCTTGGCATGCAGGCTGGCGCTCGAGCTGCCGAACAGCCCGGTGAGCTCGCGGTCGGGGGGCTGCTCCGCTCCGCGTGGCAGCTCATAGAGCACGACCCCTGCTTCGAGCAGTGGCCGGCGTCGCCTGGCGTAACCGGCATGCACGGGCAGCGTATCGGCGGCAACGAGTGAGTTTGTCAGGATGCGCACGGGCACGCCGCGGCGCGCCAGCTCGATCAGGCGTTTACTGCCCTGCACCCCGGGCACGAAATAGGGCGAGACCAGATCCACGGAGCGAGCGCTGCTGATAATACGGTCGGACACGAAGTCGACCATGCCGACACCATAAGCCTGGCCGAGGGCTTTGGCCGGTGGGTCGCTGATCAGCTCCGTGGGCGCCCAGGTCAATGGCGCCTTTTCATCGGACAAGCGCCAGGTTGTGCGATCGTTCTCCAGGGCCTTGCGGTAGCTCATGGCCGCCGGGTCCTGTTCCAGTGCATCGTGGCGGGCATGAAAGCGATCCAGGGCGCCTGTCGTTGATGCGCCCACGATCCGGTCAATCGGGTAGGCCAGCTGGCTGGCCCAGTAGCGGTCGAACTGGTCGGAGACTTCCGGCACCACCGGCCCGATTGCCATCACGTCGAGATCGGAGAATACGACGCCATTGGTTGCCCCGAAGTAGATGTCACCTATGTTGCGTCCACCAATAATCGTTGCCTGGTTGTCCACCGTGAAAGACTTGTTGTGCATGCGATGGTTGAGGCGCGAAAAATCAGTGGCCCAATTGGCCCAATTGGCCCATTTGAAGCGGCGATAGGCAAACGGATTGAACAGGCGCACCTGGAAATTGGGCTGCTCGGAAAGTGCCTTGAGCGTCTGGTCAAGCCCATGAATACCATTGTCGTCAACCAGAAGCCGCACGCGTACGCCGCGCCGAGCTGCGCGCTCGAGCTCGGCCAGGAGCATGGTGCCGGTGATGTCGTTCTGCCAGATGTAGTACTGCGCGTCGATGCTGCGCTCGGCCTTGCCTGCCAGCACCATTCGTGCTGTAAACGCCTCGCGCGGATCCGATAAGGGCCGCAGGCCGCTGACGCCCGGGTTTTGCGCCAGCTGTGGCTCGATTGCCCGGCCCAGAGAAGTGCTTCGGGCTTGCTCAGCACTCAAGGCCTCGGACGACGGGCGCCCGTCGATCGACGGCAGGGTCGTGCAGCCGCCCAGCGCCAGCGCGCTGAGCAGGAGCAGCATCAAAGTCGCGTTTCGTATGCAGCTCAAGCGCATCTCGGGCGGGGTCCGCTACAGCTTGACCAGCATCTTGCCGTGGTTGCCGCCGGTGAAGAGCTTCAGGAAAGCGTCCGGTGTCTGTTCCAGGCCCTGTGCCACGGTTTCCTGATAGTCGATCTCGCCCGCAGCCACCCTGGGGCCGAACTCCTTCACGAAGTCGTGGTGATGCTGCCAGTGGTCGAAAACGATAAAGCCCTCCATGCGCGCGCGCCGGATCAGCAGCATGGCCAGGTTGCCGGGGCCGGCGCTGGGGCCCTCATCGTTGTAGCGTGAAATCAGGCCGCACACCGCAATCCGGGCGCCTACGCGCAGGTTATTGAGCGCGGCTTCAAGGCAGTCACCGCCAACGTTTTCATAGTAGACATCAAAGCCGTCCGGGCAGGCCTGCTTGAGCGCTTCAGTGAGCTGCCGGGCGTCCTTGCCCTTGTAGCTGACCGCCTTGACGCCGATCGATTCAAGCCAGTCGAGCTTTTTCTGATCGCCGGCAATGCCCACGACGGTGCCGCCTCTGGCCTTGGCCAGCTGCACCGCCAGGGAGCCGACGGCACCGCTGGCTGCGCTGACCAGCACATTATCGCCTTCCTGCATTTCGGCAATGATGTTGAGCCCGACCCAGGCGGTGGTGCCGGGCATGCCCAGCACGCCCAGATGGGCCTGCTCCGGCACATCGATATCGGGCAGTGCTTCAACCTGGTCTTCGGGGAGCTGGGCAATATCGCGCCAGCCGGCCATGTGGCGAACCCGGTCGCCAACGGCAAAGGCGGTGCTGCGCGACTCGATGACCTCGCCCACGGCGGCCCCTTCCAGCGGCTTGCCGAGCACGAACGGCTCGATATAGGTCGTCACGCCGTCCATGCGGCCACGCATGTACGGGTCGACCGACAACCAGCGGTTGCGGATGCGCACCTCTCCTTCCTGCAGATCGGGCAGCTCGGAGTGCTCCAGGGTGAACAGCTCGGTTGTCGGCATGCCCTGGGGATGATTGTTCAGCGTGAAGTAGCGGCTTTGCATGGTTTTCTCCGGTGCTTGGTTACTGCCCATGTTCTCAAATCGAGGAGTCTCCGGGGCAGTCGGGCGACTGATGCCGTCATGACTCGGGCATGATCAGGACGCCAGCTCGATGCGACGCTCACAGGGAGAGGGCTCCGGGTCGGCCAGCGAGGTCGCCAGAAGTTCAGGGGCTTGGTCTGTATCTTTTTGATCCAGAACGAAAAAAGCCGGCGCAAGGGCCGGCTTTTCGCGGGAAATTCATTTGGTCGGGGTGAGAGGATTTGAACCTCCGACCCCTGCCTCCCGAAGACAGTGCTCTACCAGGCTGAGCTACACCCCGACGAAGCCGGCTATTCTAGGATAATTTACCCCTGCTGACAAGCGCGTGTCCTGGTTTGTGTTAGCCCAAAGCACTAATGTCCCCTTTCCACAAAGTTAAAGTGTCCCCTTTTTGTTCTGACAAGGAGCGGGGCCATGGATCGGGAGACGATTGCCATGAGTCACAGGGAGTTGGATCGGGTGGGTGTCATCCGGAAGGT
>NZ_JBJNIP010000106.1:0-1311 GCF_056324165.1 Wenzhouxiangella sp. YN9 | reverse complement strand
ACGTAGCGCTCGGGATGCGCCGCATAGTGCCGATCCATGGCCGCTTGCCGGATCCGCCAGAGTGCTTCGAACTGTCCGGTATAGAGATCTTCGGGGGTAAACAGCGCCAGGCCTTCGTGCGGTCGGCGGCTGTAAGCCGGGAAGAGCTCCCTACACCACGCCCGGGCATGTTCCTCGCCCTGAAAACGACCCGGGTAGCTTGGCCAGTATTTGACGGTCTTGAACTGACTTTCGCTGAACGGGTTGTCGTTGCTGACTCTCGGCCTCGAGAAGCTGCGCTCAACGCCCAGGTCGGACAACAGATCACCGAAGCTGTGCGCGATCATCGGCGAGCCGCGATCCTGGTGGACGATCAGCTGATCGGGCTCGATGGCCCGCCTCGACAGGACCTCGCGGAACAGGTGACAGGCCAGGCCAGCGTTCTCCTTGCGCGACACCATCCAGCCGACGGGATAGCGGCTGAACAGGTCCAGGATGACGTACAGGCACAGGTAGACGCCGCGGGTGACCGTCGGCAGCTTCGTTATGTCCCAGGTGTAGACCTGGTCGGGAGCCGTCGCTTTCAGTTGCGGCTTGACGTGGTGTTGGGCCGGGCGCTGGTTGCGGCGCTCGCGCGTTTCCTGTCGCCGGCGCAGCAGGCGATACATCGTCGAGACCGAGCCCAGCACGGTGCCCTCGCTGAGCAGCGTGGCGTAGACCTGGCGTGGGGCGGCGTCCAGGAAGCGTTCGGAGTGCAACGCACCGAGGATGCGCTGCTCTTCGGCCTCTGACAGTCCTCGTCCCTGACCGGTCGGCGCTGCGGCCCGATTGCGTTGCCGGCGATCCGGATAGCACCAGTGGCGCGGCACGTTCAGAGCCCGGCAGGCTTGCGCCTTGGGCACGTCCGGTGGCAGGGCAGTCAGGCAGCTCACGATCTGCTCCCGTCTTTGTCGCTGTCGAACAGGTGCAAGACTTTTTTTTGGAGATCGACCAGTTGCTCGGCCACGTAGGCGCGCTTCTCCAGCTTGGCATTGGCCTTCTTCAGGCGCTCGAGCTCCTTGTCCCGGGGATCGGCGGGCTTGCGGCCCGGCTGTCGCGCAGCCACACCGGCCTCGCCGTGCTCGGCCAGATCCTTGCGCCAGGTTGACAGCTGACCGGCATACAGCCCCTTGCGGCGAAGCCAGGCGCCCTTCTCGCCGTGCGGCAGGGCATCGGCTTCGGCCAGCAGCCGCTTCTTCTCGGTTACGCTAAACCGGCGTCGGGTACGCTTCTCAAGGCGCGGGTCGGTGACAACTTCGTTGGAATCAGACATCTCTTCGCTCCGTAAGCGCC
>NZ_JBJNIP010000105.1:0-444 GCF_056324165.1 Wenzhouxiangella sp. YN9 | reverse complement strand
CGTGGGGGTTCGTCGGAGAGGTCGTCCGTCGGCGGTGTAACGCCGACCTACGTGGGCGGTTTGTCGGAGGGTCGGGTAGGTCGCGGTTACATCCGCGACGGGCGACGTTCGGGGTCTTGTTCACACGTGAGCGATGCGTGGTCCGATCGGCCAGGTTGTCCGTCGGCGGTGTAACGCCGACCTACGGGGGTGGTTTGTCGGAGGGTCGGGTAGGTCGCGGTTACTTCCGCGACGGTGGACGATCGGTGTCTTGTTCACACGTGCGCGTTGCTTGTTCCTTGCGGCCAGGTTGTCCGTGGGCGGGGTAACGCCGACCTACGTGGGTGGTTTGTCGGAGGGTCGGGTAGGTCGCGGTTACATCCGCGACGGACGACGTTCGGGGTTTGCGTTTACATGTGAGCGATGCGTGTCCCGATCGGAGAGGTTGTCCGTTGGCGATGTAAC
>NZ_JBJNIP010000104.1:0-1387 GCF_056324165.1 Wenzhouxiangella sp. YN9 | reverse complement strand
CCCACCAGATCCCCGGGCACTTTCAGCGCCCGCTCCATTTCTTCCTCGTCGTGCACCTCCACCAGTACCGCCAGGCCCAGCTCCTTGCCCAGTTCGGCCAGTTCGGCGAGCTGGTCGTCGGTCAGCGCGGCAACGATCAGCAGCAGGGCATCGGATCCAATCGCGCGGGTTTCGACGACCTGCCAGGGGTCGATGATGAAGTCCTTTCTCAAGACCGGCAGGCGACTGACTTTACGCGCCTCGACCAGAAAAGCGTTCTGGCCGCCAAAGAAGCCTTCGTCGGTGAGCACCGACAGGCAGGTGGCGCCGCCGGCCTCGTAGCTTTTTGCGATGGCTTCGGGGTCGAAGTCCTGGCGGATGATGCCGGCAGACGGCGAGGCGCGCTTGATTTCGGCGATGACAGCATCCTTGCTGGCGGCCGCGCGGGTTCTCAGCTCGCCGGCAAAGTCACGCGCAGGCGGCATGTCGCTGACAATCGCCTTGAGTTCGTCGAGCGGTCGATCGGAGCGGCGGCGCTCGATTTCATCGGCCTTGGCGCTCAGTATCTGTTCAAGAATGTTGTCGTTGGTCATTGGTTGGTACTCAGAAAGTTCTTGAGCAGGTCGTGGCCGTGCTGCGTGAGAATTGATTCAGGGTGGAACTGCACGCCCTCGACGGGCAGGTCTTTGTGCCTGAAACCCATGATCTCGTCGCGCTTTTCAGGGCCGTCGCCGTCCCGGACGGTCCAGGCAGTCTCGATCAGGCAGTCGGGCAGGCTCGCGCGCGCCACAACCAGCGAGTGGTAGCGGGTAGCTTCGAATGGATTGCTCAACCCGGCAAACACGCCCTGGCCCGCATGATGCATGTCCGAGACCTTGCCGTGCATGATTTCTCTTGCGCGCACCACCTCGCCGCCAAAGGCCTGGCCGATGGCCTGATGGCCCAGACAAACACCCAGGATGGGATAGACCCCGGCCAGCTCGTGCACCACCTCCAGGCACACGCCGGCATCATCGGGCGTGCCCGGCCCCGGCGAGAGCACGATGCGATCAGGGTTCACCTGGCGGATGCCGGCAATGTCGATGGCGTCGTTGCGCACGGTGTGAACATCCACCCCCAGCTCGCCCAGATACTGCACCAGGTTGTAGGTAAACGAGTCGTAGTTGTCGATCATCAGCACCTTCATCGGTGCAGTCCTCCGCCGGCCTCGGCCACCGCTCGGATCAGCGCACGGCCCTTGTTCAGAGTTTCTTCCCACTCGGCCTGCGGATCGGAGTCGGCCACGATGCCGGCGCCGGCCTGCAGGTGCAGGGTGTGGTCCTTGACGATGGCGGTGCGGATGGCGATGGCCAGGTCCGCGTTGCCGTGCCAGTCCAGGTGGCCGACCGCGCCGGCGTAGACACCGCGC
>NZ_JBJNIP010000103.1:0-1318 GCF_056324165.1 Wenzhouxiangella sp. YN9 | reverse complement strand
AAAAACAAGGACACCCACGATTCCCATGGCTGAATAGCCGTCGGCCAAGCCTTCGCGATGGTTAGATCAGTCGGAAAGGTTGATGGTGGTGAGGTGATTTAGCGATCTGCGCATCGAAAATCCTTGCTGGGGCCGAATTTGCCCGCAGTCGCTCCTGCGGAGGCCCCGGATTGACCGGTTTGTGGCTTCTGGAGGGGCCTACCAGGGAAGTGGTTGTTCTCGCAGCTTCATGAGGGCGAACTCTCCCGAAACGCCCTTCATCCAGCGCTGCCCGAGACCGGCGGCTTTGAGCATCAGCGCTTCAGCCGAGCCGATCGCGCGATAGTAGCGGCTTTCTGTGCCTTGGACGCGTCGCATCCATTCATGAGGGTGGCTGGCGACGCTCCAGAGCCCTTCGGGCGGCGATTTTTCGGTTGCGGAGAGTTTGCCGCGCTTGTCTGGACGCGTCTGCAGTCCTGTCCAGCGCACGAGCTCGATGTAGCTTCGTTGCGTCAGGTCGGCGAGCATGTCGCTATCGAGCCCGGCTACGGGCTTGAGGGACTGGTCCTGTGATCCCCGGCCGAGTGCTGTCCCGATGGCCGATCGGGTCGACCCGAGCCGGTGCCGGACGGAGGTGTGCTCGGAGTCGCGAAGCGTCTCGCACATGCCGGCCCGAACCGGATTCAGGTCGACGTAAGCCATGCACGACACAACGGCCTGCTCATCCAGTAGTGCCTGGCACTTGAACCGCCCCTCCCAGAAGCGCCCCGTACAGCCGTCCTCCCGATTGGCCATCCGGGCAATCGGTTCGTTGAGTGCGCGCATGAACCAACTGATCGAGCCGAGCCGCTGGCGGATTACGTCAAGCCGCTCGGCGTTGCCAAGTAGGGCGAGGGTGGCGCGCTCCACGCAGGCCGGGTCGTCGCGATTACTGATCGATCCCGGAAAGACCGCTAACCATCGTTCAGCGACCTCTCGGTCCGACCAACGCCAAGGCGCACGGGGATCGCTGCGCAGAACTACGTGGAAATGGTTCGACATGACGGCATAGGCGTAGACCGAAACAGCGAAGCTTTCGGAGAGCTTGAAAAGGCGGTCCTCGATCCACTGACGTCGGTGCTCGAAGTTCTTGCCGGTGTATTGGTCAGTGCCACAAAGAAAGGCGCGCCGTACGCATCGGCTGACACAATGGAAGAAGCCGGGCTCCTCGTCGCTGACTAACTGACTGCGTGGATAGGTCATGTCTCTATTCTGGCGCCGGGAGAGACGCCCGCCAATCCGGAGACTGTCCCGGTGAGCTGTAGGAGATTTCCTATAGATCATGGGTGTCCTGATTCTG
>NZ_JBJNIP010000102.1:0-423 GCF_056324165.1 Wenzhouxiangella sp. YN9 | reverse complement strand
CAGCGCCCCCCCCCCCCCCCCACCTCCGCGCCGCCGCTGGCTTCGCGACCTGGAGGTCGCTCCGACGGCTCGGGTGGAGCGTGCTGATGTATGAGCGATCTCCAGATCGCGACAGCTCTGCTCGGGCGCTGGCTTCGCGACCTGGAGGTCGCTCCTACGGCTCGGGTGGCGGTTGTTGCTGTAGGAGCGATCTCCAGAACGCGAAACCTCGGCTCGGGCGCTGGCTTCGCGCCCTGGAGGTCGCTCCTACGGGTCCGGTGGCGAGTGTTGTTGTAGGAGCGCTCTCCAGATCGCGAAAGCTCTGCTCGGGCGCTGGCTTCGCGACCTGGAGGTCGCTCCTACGGTTCTGGTGGCGGTTGTTGATGTAGGAGCGGTCTCCAGACCGCGATCAGCTCCGCTCGGGTGTTGGCTTCGCGACCTGGA
>NZ_JBJNIP010000101.1:0-13542 GCF_056324165.1 Wenzhouxiangella sp. YN9 | reverse complement strand
GGGGTACTTGTCGCCGAAGGTTGCCAAGAAGCGCTCGAAGGCTTTCTCAGCCGTTCCCCGGCTATCGGCCTGCCAGATCTCATGGATCATCGACTTGGCCTGGGGCTGGACCCGCTTGGGCAGTTTGTCGAGGACATTGGCCGTCTTGTGCACCCAGCAGCGCTGCTGGCGGGTCGGTGGGTAGACTTCGCTTAAGGCCGCCCAGAAGCCCATGGCGCCGTCTCCGACCGCCAGCTTGGGCGGGACTTTCAGGCCACGATCGCGCAGCCCGAGCAACAGCGCCTTCCAGCTTTCGGTCGACTCCCGAAAGCCCTCGTCGATGGCCAGAAAATGCTTGTTTCCGTGGGCATCGCAGCCGATCAGCACCAGCACGCAGCGCCGGTCGGCCAAGCGCGCGTTGATGTAGATCCCGTCGGCCCACAAATAGACCATCTCGTGGCCGCGCCAGTCGCGCTGGCAGAAGGCTTCGTAGTCCTTCGTCCAGACCTTTTTGAGCCGGCTGATGGTGGCCGGCGACAGACCGCGAACCGACTCGCCAAACAAGGCGGTCAGGGCTTCATCGAAATCGTTGGTGGATACGCCTTTCAGGTACAGCCATGGCAGAACCGCTTCCAGGCGGCGGGTCTTTTTCAGGTACGGCGGCAGGATCAGCGACCGGAAACAGCGCCCACGCCCGGCACGATCGCGGGTCTTGGGCAGTTTCACCGAGACTGGCCCCACACCGGTCAGCACCTGCCGCTCAGGTTGGTAGCCATTACGAACCACATTGCGGCGCCCCTGATCGTCGGTGTCCTCATGCCGGCCCAGAAAGGCTTTCAGCTCAGCCTGGACGGCTTGTCGGATGGCAGTCTGGGCATGGGCACGGATCAGATCGGTCATCTCGTCTCGAAAAGCTGGATTCAGGAATGGAACTGTCGTATCGTTGCTCATGGCGGCATTCTCCTTGTCTGAAATCAGTGACTTCGTCATCTCTAATTTCAGCAGGGGTTGCCGCCGCTTTCAAGTCAGCTCATACACCAGATTTGATCGTAGCTCTAGTTTTTGGAGTTGATGTTTGAGCGCTTTTGACCGTTGTACTTATAGCAGTCTACATTCGCAACACAGTGCGGCAACCAGTAAATGAAGATTCTGCTCTATTTGCCTACACCGGGTGGTATGACTGGTGCACCTCGCAGACTATTGACGCTGGCCTCCGCGCTGCGTAAAAACGACTTCGATGTCTGCATCGCGAGCGACGCAAACACCGAGCTACTTTCACGTGCGGAGCAGTTGGGCTTCGAGACGGTGACGATTGAGCCCGCCGGAGTATTAAAGCTCCGTAGCGGCGCGCTCTTGGGTAGTGGCTTCATCTTTCGCTTACGCGCCGGCCTGGCGCTGCTGAGGCAGAATCTACGTTTTTGGAGTAAGACTCGAGCATCCGATGCCGACGTTATCTGGATACGCGCTAGCAAAGGCATCGCCTTCGCCGGACTAGGCGCACTCTTGTCTCGCCGCCCGATAATCTGGGACGTGGACTACGAACTACCGTCAAAGGGCCTTGTCCGATGGTTGCACCGATTTGGCCTCTGGTTGGCCGATGCGGTGGTGTATCAGTATGCCGCGGCTGCAGAGGAAATCTTTGGCAAGGTGCTGGCGGATCGTTATTTTCACAAGTCTCGTGCGATCATCCCCGGTATTGATTTGGATTCCGTCTCTCCTTTCCGTGACCGACGCAGAGAATATGGACAGTCCACGGATAAACCCTTCGTGATTCTCCAGGTTGGGACGCTTTGCGATCGAAAGAATCAACTCTTTCTGCTGGAGGCACTGGGCTGCCTCGACTTAACGCAGCTATCCCGCGAGGTTCATGTCTGGCTTGCTGGGGGCTTGTCCGATACGGAGTATGTACGGCGGGTAGAGCTCACTCTTGACCAAGAGGATCTCGCTTCAGTAGTGGAGTTGCTTGGCTGGCGCACCGATGTCCACTCATTGATGACTCACGCGGATGTGCTGGTCATGCCGTCCAAAGATGAGGGGGTGCCAAATACTGTTCAAGAAGCCATGTATATTGGTTTGCCCGTGTTGGTGAGCGACGCTGGGGGCATGCCGGAGATTGTCGAAGATGGTCGTACCGGCTGGATATTACCCTTGGCCGGAGTGGATAACTGGGCTTGCCGATTGCGCCAGTGCGTGAAGGGACAGGCTGCGGCAGACATGGTTTCTTCCGCGGCGTCCATCTATGCAAAAGAAAACTTTGGCGTTCTAGCTTGGGGGAAAGACTACCAGAGTGTTATCGAGCGAGTTGCGGGCGCAAAGCCGGCGAACAAGAAGTGAGCTTGAGCCTCTCGGTGTATCAAGATTTTGGGCTCCCTATTGGCGATCGCGATATTTATGGTGGAATTTGTTTTATGACTGTTAATTTGGGCCAATCGCGCGGCAGTAAGTTGCTGATGTACTGTCTTTCCAAGCCTGCCTCACTGGCTTTTTAGTGTGTAGATTTGACTTGTTTCAAAGCCTGGCCGAACTTTAGTAAGCGTCAGAAATGAAAAACGGCCCCGTATAACGACACTGGCATTATCACTTGCGCGACGCGTCTATGTTTCAGGTCTGGAGCGAACACTGGAAGGTGACATGACAGTCAAGGTCATGATCGCAGCCAATACGGCTTGGTATCTGGCCAATTTCCGCGTGAATCTGATACGGGCTTTGCAGGAAGCGGGGTACGAGGTTGTAGCGGTAGCGCCTTGGGGCGATGATGCAGCGCGGCTGGAGGCTGCCGGGGCGAGTTTCATGCCGGTGGACATGGACAACAGCGGCACCAATCCTCTTAAGGATTCAGCGCTGTTTCTGCGGCTTCTGCGCGTGTTGCGTCGGGAGCGGCCTGCTGCGTATCTTGGATATACGGCAAAACCCAACATTTATGGCGGGCTGGCCTGCCGTGTGCTCGGAATAGCGTCGATTCACAATATCGCAGGCCTTGGTACCGCGTTTATCCATGACACGTGGCTTACCCGTCTGGTGCGGCGTTTGTATGCCAGCGGCCTGGCCGGCGCGGCCAGAGTGTTCTTTCAGAACCCTGACGACATGGCGATGTTTCTGGATCGTGGGCTGGCGCCGGCGGATAAAGCCGAGCAATTGCCGGGCTCGGGAGTGGATACGAAGCGATTCATGCCGGTCAGCAATGAAAGAGCCGCGGGCTCTTTCCGTTTTCTTCTGTCCGCCCGGCTGCTTTGGGACAAGGGGATTGGCGAGTATGTGGAGGCATGTCGCCAGCTGCGTGCCGAGGGAAGAGCAGTCGAGTGCCGGCTGCTGGGCTTTCTTGGTGCGGACAATCGCACGGCAATTGACAAGACCACGGTCGAACAGTGGGAGGCCGAAGGCGTTGCCCAATACCTGGGGAGCACAGATGACGTGCGGCCCGCGATTACAGAAGCGGATTGTGTGGTGCTGCCAAGCTATCGTGAAGGCACGCCACGATCCTTGCTGGAGGCAGCCAGCATGGCACGGCCGTTGATTACCACCGATGCTGTTGGCTGCCGCGAGGTGGTAGACGATTGTGTAAATGGTTATTTATGTCGCCCCAGGGATGCGGACGATCTTGCGGACAAGATGCGTATGATGATGGATTTGTCTGCCGACGACAGGGTGAAAATGGGATTGAAGGGCCGAGAGAAGATGCTCAGGGAGTTCGATGAGCGAATCGTGATTGACCGCTATCTGGAAGTGGTCGAAGAGGTTTTACGCTAACTTCGGGCTGGCGCGGCATGATTGGCCGTGTTGTTCCTTGGCAATTGCGTGGTCGGGGCGGCCTTGGCGTGGATGAATCGCGACCTGGAGGTCACTCCTACAGCGAGAGTTGGATGTAGGAGCGGTCTTCAGACCGCGATGGGCTTCGGTCAGGTTTTATCGCGACCTGGAGGTCGCTCCTACAGGTGAATTCTAGTTTTTGAGCGAGATTTTATGATCAGCAGGCATTTGCAAGCGCTGGAGGCGGAGTCCATCCACATCATCCGTGAGGTGGCAGCGGAATTCGAGCACCCGGTGATGCTGTATTCCATCGGCAAGGACTCGTCGGTGATGCTGCACCTGGCGCGCAAGGCGTTTTATCCCTCACCGCCGCCGTTTCCATTGCTGCACGTCGATACCACCTGGAAGTTCCGGGAGATGTACGAGTTTCGCGACCGGATGGTGAGCGAGGTGGGCATGGAGCTGTTGGTCCACGCCAATCAGGAAGGCGTTGATCAGGGGGTGGGGCCGTTTACGCATGGCTCGAAGGTGCATACCGATATCATGAAGACTCAGGCGCTCAAGCAGGCGCTGGACAAGCATGGTTTCGATGCCGCTTTTGGCGGTGCGCGCCGCGATGAGGAAAGCTCGCGCGCCAAGGAGCGGGTGTTTTCCTTTCGCGATCAGAATCATCGCTGGGACCCGAAGAATCAGCGCCCGGAGCTGTGGAATATCTACAACGGACGCGTTCACAAGGGCGAGTCGATCAGGGTATTTCCGCTGTCGAACTGGACCGAGCTGGATATCTGGCAGTACATCTACGCCGAAAATATCCCGATGGTGCCGCTGTACTTTGCCGCCGAGCGGCCGGTGGTCGAGCGCGACGGGCTGCTGCTGATGGTCGATGACGAGGCGCGTTTCCCGTTCGCGCCCGGCGAAAAGCCGGAAATGCGGATGGTGCGCTTCCGGACGCTCGGCTGCTGGCCGCTGACCGGTGCGGTGGAGTCCCACGCGACGACCCTGCTGGAGGTGATCGAGGAGACGATTTCGGTGCGCAACTCCGAGCGGCAAGGGCGGGCCATCGATCAGGATGCCGGGGCGTCGATGGAGCAGAAGAAGATCGAGGGGTATTTTTAAGAAAGTGTGAAGTGTGAAGTGTGAAGTGTGAAGTGTGAAGTGTGAAGTGGGAAGTGGGAAGTGGGAAGTGGGAAGTGGGAAGTGGGAAGTGGGAAGTGGGAAGTGGGAAGTGGGAAGTGGGAAGTGGGAAGTGGGAAGTGGGAAGTGGGGAGATACTTTGGGGTTTGTTGGGGTGGCTTTAGGTTTCAGAGCATGGTGCGGTGCGGCGGCGGTGGCCGGCTTCAGTCACTCAAGTGATGTCGTTGACCGAGTGGGTGTAAGGGTTGATCACGGTCAGTTGATCGATTTTTTGTTTTGATTGAAGGTCTTCGGAGAGTATATATTGGCATTTGCTGCGTTGGGCGGCGGCGAGTATCAGCAAGTCCCACCAGGAGTAGTTGGTCTGGTCTTCCAGAGCCCAGGCGAGTTCCATGACTTCGAGGTCAGTCTCGACGGGTTGCCAGGTGCTTAGATCACGAATGTCAGCGCGCGCTATCTCCGGCGGGAGTCCGGGTTCGAGTTTGCGGGTGACGACTTGATAGTATTCCTTGAGAACCTGGGTGCTGACCCGGCCGGATCGTGTTTTCCAGAGATGGCTCAGCCAGTCGCGCGCGAGGCCGTGTTTTCGGGGGTTGCTCGTGTCGCGCGCGTAAACCAGAATGTTGGTGTCAACGAAGCAGATCGCGGTCATACAGGCTTTCGCGCGCAGGATAGGGTTTTCCGGGCTCGGTCAGGCGCCTGGTTTCACGACTGAAAAAGCGCTCGGCGGCGGCATCCAGCCTGGATTCCCGCTGCCGGTATTCGGCCAGCATCTCTCCGACCATGCGGGAAACGCTGGTATTGCGGCGCGCGGCCTCGATACGGGCCCAGCGTGCAGTTTCGGGATCCAGGGTGATGGTGACGTTCTTCATGGCACAGTTTTAGTGTTACAAGAAATTAGTGTAAATTGTTCAGTGTGAAATGTGAAGGCTGTCGTGTATATGGCTGTGATATACAATGATTGACTGGTCCCGAATCCTGGGCTTCCAGTGGGATGGGGGTAATGAGCGCAAGAGTGCAGACAAGCATGGTGTGAGCAAGTGGGAAGCTGAGCAGGTTTTTTTCAATGAGCCGTTGTTGATATTGCGTGATGATGTTCACAGTCATAACGAGGAACGGTTTCATGTTCTCGGGGCGACGCATGATCTTCGGCTTTTGCACATCAGTTTTACCTTGCGCGAAAAAGGAACGTGGATCAGAGTGATTTCTGCGCGGCCGATGCACCGCAAGGAGAAGGATTTTTATGTCAAAGCACAAAAAGAGCCTTCCTCAGTTCAAGACGGAAGCTGAAGAGCGAGAGTTTTGGGAAAGCCATGATTCCAGCGATTATCTCGACTGGACCAAGGCTGAAAATGTTCGCATGCCCAATCTCAAGCCCTCGACGCGTTCCATATCTCTCAGGCTTCCCGAGTCCCTTCTTGAGAGGATCAAGATTGAAGCCAACAAGCGGGATATGCCGTATCAGTCACTGATCAAGGCGTGGTTGGCAGAGGATGTGGAGAATAAGAAAGTGTGAAGTGTGAAGGTTGCGGATGAGTTATTTTTCTTTTGAGGATCTGGAGGTCTGGAAGCGGGGGGTGTCGGGTGGCTGTGGAGGTTTGTTCGTTGCTTCGTGGCTCGCGGGAGTGGGGGTTGCGGGATCAGATGATGCGGGCGGCGGTTTCTATTTCATCGAATATTGCTGAGGGAGCGGAGCGGAGTACGCCTCGGGATTTTGCGCGGTTTCTGGATATTGCCCGTGGCTCGGCCGCTGAGTTGCGAACGCAACTGTACATCGCTGTTCGGGCCGAAATGCTACCCGAAGAGAGCGCCAATGGATTAATTGTGGAGTTAAAGGAAATTTCATCAATGCTATACGCGCTGGCGGAACAGCAAAGATCGAAGGTGAAGGAGAATCCTTCACACTTCACACTTGACACTTCACACTGTTCCAACACTTCACACTGTCCTGACACTTCACACTCTCACCAAGAGCTCGACTGATGGCTGTTTCCGATATAGAGACGATTCTCGCCGAAGACTCCGAGAAGGATCTTTTGCGCTTTATTACCTGTGGCTCCGTGGACGATGGCAAGTCGACTTTGATCGGCCGGCTTTTGTTTGACTCGAAGCAGGTTTACGAGGATCAGCTGGCATCGGTCGGGCGGGATTCCAAAAAGTGGGGGACGCAGGGGGATGCGACTGATCTGGCGCTGCTGGTCGATGGGCTGCAGTCCGAGCGCGAGCAGGGCATTACCATCGATGTGGCTTACCGGTATTTTGCCACCGCCCGGCGCAAGTTCATCATTGCCGACACTCCCGGGCATGAGCAGTACACGCGGAACATGGCGACCGGGGCGTCGACGGCCGAGCTGGCGATCATTCTTGTGGACGCGCGCAAGGGGATTCAGGCGCAGACGCGGCGGCATTCGTTCATTGTTTCGCTGCTTGGCATCAAGCAGGTGATTGTGGCGGTGAACAAGATGGACCTGGTGGACTTTGATCGGGGGCGCTTCGAGTCGATTTGTTCTGAGTACCAGGAGTTTGCCGGCAAGCTGGGGCTGGATGAGGTGTTGTGCCTGCCGGTGGCGGCTCTTGGCGGTGACAATGTGATTGCCCGTGGCGACAATCTGGCCTGGTTTGATGGGCCGACGGTGATCGAGGCGCTGGAGGAGGCGGATTCCGGGTTGGGCGTATCGCGATCTGGAGATCGCTCCTACGGCGATGAATTGGAGGGTAGGAGCGGTCTCCAGACTGCGATGGGCTCCAATCCGGCTGAGGGATCGCGATCTGGAGATCGCTCCTACGGCGATGAATTGGAGGGTAGGAGCGGTCTCCAGACCGCGATGGGCTCCGATCCGGCTGAGGGATCGCGATCTGGAGATCGCTCCTACAGTGAAATTCTGGAGGGTGGGAGCGGCCTCCAGGCCGCGAATGTTTCGGGTGAGGCTTCACAATCCGGAGATCGCGCCGACGGTGAGGCGTTGGGCGAGTTTCGTCTGCCGGTGCAGTACGTGAATCGCCCGAGTTCTGATTTTCGCGGCTTTGCCGGCACGATTTCGGGCGGCACGATTGCCGTTGGCGATCCGGTGATGGTGGTGCCGTCGGGGCGCCAGAGCGCGGTCGAGCGCATCGTGACCTTTGACGGTGACCTCGATTCTGCCCGCGTAGGGCAGGCGGTGACCATCACGCTGGCCGACGAGATCGATATCAGCCGCGGCGATTTGCTGGTGCATCCGCAGGAGCGGCCGCGGGTGGCCGAAGCCCTGGATGCGCGCGTGGTCTGGATGGCCGATGCGCCGCTGCTGCCCGGGCGCCAGTACGACATCAAGATGGGGCCGAAGACGCAGTCGGCCATTCCCGAGAGCGTGCACCACCGAATCGACGTCAACAGCCTGGAGCATGATCATGTTGACCGCCTCGAGCTGAACGAGATTGGTCTGGTGCGCTGGCGCTTGAGCGGCCAGGCGGCTTTCGACAGCTATCAGCGCAACCGCCATACCGGCGCTTTCATCATCATTGATCGCGTCACCAACCTGACGGTGGGCGCCGGCATGATCGTGCGGCCGGTTACCGACACCCTGGCCGACAAGTCGCAGAACGTCGTGTGGCACGAGCACAAGGTGACCAAGGCGCAGCGCTCGGGCCAGAAGGGTCAGCATCCGGCCGTGCTCTGGTTTACCGGCCTTTCGGGCGCCGGCAAGTCGTCGGTGGCCAATGCGCTGGAGCAGGCGCTGTTCCGGCGCGGGCACCACAGTTATCTGCTCGACGGCGACAACGTTCGTCACGGGCTCAATAGCGACCTCGGATTTACCGACGAAGATCGGGTTGAGAACATCCGGCGCATCGGCGAGGTGGCGCGGCTGATGGCCGATGCGGGCCTGGTGGTGGTCACGGCCTTCATCTCGCCGTTTCGATCGGATCGTGCGCTGGTGCGCGAGCTGATGGAGCCGGGTGAATTCATCGAGGTGTTCGTCAGCGCCAGCCTGGAAGCCTGCGAGCAGCGGGACCCCAAGGGCTTGTATGCCAAGGCCCGGGCCGGGGCGATCAAGCACTTTACCGGTATCGACTCGCCCTATGAGCCGCCGGAGCAGCCTGAGCTGACCCTGGATACCGAAAAGCTGTCGGTGGAAGAGTCGGTGGATGAGATCCTGGAGTTCATGCAGCACAAGGGTATACTGCACTGACTTCCCCGGTTTGATTCGCGATGTTGGCAGACACGGCGAAAATCTTGTTTGCGCTGGGGCTCCCGTTTGTGACGGGGGCCCTTTTTGTTTGTGCCTGCTGGCAGACGCCACGGCCGGGCTATCGCCTGGCCGTGATCGGCATGGCCTTTCCCCTGGGGATGGTGGGCGTGGTGGCCGGCTATATCGTTCTGGACCGCCTGGGTCTAGGCCTGCACTTTGGCTGGAATGCAGCCACCCAGGCGCTGCTGGCGGCGGGCTTTGGTCTGGTGGCCTGGCGACGCCGGCTGCCCCTGGCGCTCGCCGACGCTCATCGCCACGGTGGCGATTGGCCCGGCACAGGGTATGCCGCCCGCTGGCTGATTGCCGGCCTGCTCACCTGGCTTGGCATCCGCTGGCTCGGGGTGGTGGTTGAGGTGGTTCAGCGCCCGCTGTTTCCGTGGGATGCCTGGTATGCCTATGGCAATAATGCCAAGGTCTGGTTCTTTCACCCTGAGCTGGATGTGTTTGCCAACGGCGGGCGCTGGTTTCAGTCCGCCGCGTCTGCCTGGAGCTCCGGTGGAACGCGTCACCCGCCCGGCATCGGCTTGACCCAGCTGTGGCAGGCGCAGGCGCTGGGGCGCTGGGACGATGCCCTGATGAACGTCGGCTGGCCGCTTGCTGGTGCCTCGGCCGGGTTGGTTTTGGCCGGTTCGCTACGGCTGGCGGGCGGCAGTTTGTTACTGGCTGTTCTGGCCGCAGCCGCTTTGTTGACCCTGCCGATATTGAATGTCCAGATGGTGCTGGCAGGCTACGGCGACCTGTGGATCGGGTTGCTGGTGTTGATTGCGCTGGCCGCTGCCGGGCTGGCCAGAGAGCTGAGGCAGCCGCTGCTGCTGATCGTTGTTCTGAGCGCGATGGCCGGCACGCTGATGTTCAAGGAGACCAGCCTGCTGTGGGCGCCGCTGATCGTGCTGGGTATGCTTTGTGCCTGGGTCCGGCTGCGCTGGGTGGTGCTGGCCGGCGCCTTGCTCGGCCTTGCCGCGGTGCTGTTTCTGTGGTGGCAGCAGATGACGGTCAGACTGAGCACGCTTGGAAAGTTCGGATTCGACGCGGACGGTCTGGTCTGGCCCCACCGGATCACCATGGCGGCCTGGCAAGAGGTGGTGATGTGGCCCGATCTTCTGCGACATCTGTTCGTTTACGACAATTGGCACTTTTTCTGGTACCTGATGCCGCCAGCGGCGGTGCTGGGGCTCTGGCTGGGCTGGCGTGATGGTCGCCAACGAGCGCTGTTGGGCATCTGGATGGCGGTGGCCCTGTGTTTTACGGCGCTTGTGGGCATGTTTGCCGTCACCACGCTTGGCGATGCGGTGATTGACGGCAGCAGCGTCAATCGGCTGCTGCTTCATCTGGTGCCTGCCATGGCGCTTCTGGCCGGGCTGGTTGTGGTTCGGCTGGAGCAGGCCGGCGGGTCGCTGCGAGAAGCGTTGGCATGAGTTCACGGCAGCTGTTGATTCGCCTGTTTCTGGCGGCCGCGGGCTCGGCCATCTTGCTTTGGGGGGCATTCTGCCTGTGGTTCATGTACGGGCAGAACTACCGGCAGGTGATGACGCCCATCGAGATACCCGGCGAAGCCTGGTGGATGGTCACCGGCGAGGGGCAAGCGACTGACCATGGTTTTGTGATGACCGGGCCGGGCTACCGGGCCCAGGCGATTGCGGCCGCCAGGCTGCCTGTGGTTGTTTCCGCTGATGACATTGAGTCGGTCACGGTGCACTTGGCCAGTTTGGGTGGTTTTCACTCCTTGAGCCTCGGTCTGGGGCAGGGCAGCAGCCCGGCCCGGGCCGAAACGCTGCCGGTCGAGTGGGCTGATGAGCAGGTGGCCCACGTCAGCGTCAAGCGGCTGCGGCTGCATGAGGGACGGATTGAGCATGTGGTTGCGCGCGCTACAGGCGGGCTGGATCCGGGGCTGGAAATCGAGTCCACCGTTCTGCACCAGGCCCGGCCGGCATTTCTGGAGCTGCAGGGGCTGCTGCTGCGCAGCCTGGTCAGTACTGGCGAATGGACACAGCGCAGCATCAATCATAATCGCCCCGATTTCCGCCCCTTGCGAGTGGCGCCGGTGGTCGTTGCCGGGCTCTGGGCCATCTTGATATTGGGGCTGCTGATGCTCTGGCCCGAGCTGCGCCGGGGCACACGGCCGCTGACGGCTGCTGGCGGCGCCTTTTTGCTGGCCTGGCTGGTGCTGGATCTGGGTTGGCAGATCACGCTCTGGCAGCGGCACGCGGCGGCAGTGGAACAGTTCAGCGGATTGAGTCCCGGCGAAAAACGCCGCACCGAGATGGACGGTGCGGTGTTCGCGTTTGTTGATGATCTCAAGACCAGGCTGGACGATCCCTGGCGGCGGGTGGTCATCTTTGGGGATTCGGAATTTACGCACTACCGCGCAAGGTATTTTGCGCCGCCGCAGCCGGTCATCAGCCGCGAGCGCGTCAGTAAGCGCTGGCTTCGCCGGCTTCGCTCCAATGATGTGCTGGCGCTGGTTCATCTGGATGAGGCGCTGAAGGAAAGACCCGTTCGGGTGCAGTCGGCACCGCAGCGCGCGACGCGCACGCTTGATCTGGCCGCAGTCGCCGGGCGCCATGCCGAGCTCGCGCCCTGCAGCGAACTGGCCGTTGAAGGGCCTTGTGATCAAGGCTTTCTGCGTCTGCGCGAAGGCGAAAAGCCGTGGCTGGTCGAGCTGCCGTATACCCGGCAACTTGCCTCGGGCATCTGGCGGATGCGGCTTGATCTGGTCGGCGGGCGCCGGGGCGGTTGGGTGCGGTTGGAAGTCTATCGGCGCAGCGAGGACGATTCCGCGCGCCGCTGGGCGTGGCGCGAGGCGTATGTTCCGGTAGATGAGGCCGGCCATATCGACGTGGCGTTTCGTGTCGACGAGGCCGGTCAGTATCTGGTTCGGCTTCGCCCGCTCGATGCCCGGGGTGTGGGTGTCACCTCGGCCCGGCTGCTGCCCGTGAAAGCCGACGAGGGTCTGGTAGAATTGAGCCTCGATGGCTCGCCGCCCTTCTTTCTGGCGCGGCGGCTGCTCGAGCAAGAGGGGCATGCAGCGTGGGAGATGCTTTGAACATGGGGGCGTTGACCTGGAATATCGTGGCGGCAATGGGGGCCGCTTTTTTCATTGTGCTGCTGGCGGTGCCGATTCTGCGCGCGCCGGCGCATCAGATCAACCTGGTGGATCATCCGGGCGGGCGCAAGCGTCATGCCTGCGCCGTGCCGATGATCGGCGGGCTGGCCATGTTTGCCGGCTTCGGCATTGCCCTGATGCTGGTCGAGGCCTCGTTGCGGCCCTTTGCCAGCCTGTTGGCCGGCATGGGGCTGCTGCTGATGGTCGGGGTGATCGACGATCTCATCGACATCAAGCCCGGCGCCAAGCTGTTCGCGCAGATCATCGCAGCGCTGTTGATGACCTCCTGGGGCGTGGTGCAGGTCGGGTCGCTGGGTGACCTGGTTGGCATCAAGCCGATCGAGCTGGGCGAGTGGGCCATTCCGTTTACCGTGCTGTGTACGGTTTTGTTGATCAATGCCGTCAACATGGCCGACGGCAGCGACGGTTTGGCCGGCGGTTTGTCGGCGGTGGCTCTGACCATGCTGCTGGCAGCCGGCGTTCTGGGCGGTGCGAGCCGATCTTTCCTGGGTGTTACCGGCGTGTTGCTGGCGGCGGTGGTGGCGTTTCTCTGTTTCAACTTGCGCCTGCCCGGCCGGAGATACGCCACCGTATTCATGGGCGACTCGGGCAGCATGATGCTGGGGTTTGCCCTGGCCTGGCTGTCGGTGTATCTCGCCCAGGTGGAGCAGGTGGATATCTATCCGATTTCCATCGCCTGGATTCTGGTGCTGCCGGTACTGGATGTGGTCACGCTGTATGTTCGCCGCATCATAAAGGGGCGCAGCCCGTTTACCGCCGACCGCGAGCATCTGCACCATGTGCTGTTGCGCTCCGGCGTTTCGGTCACGACCACGGTCTGGATTCTGATCGGCGTGATGGCCGCCTTCGGGTTGATCGGCGTTGTGGGCTGGCAGCAGGGCTGGTCCGAGCACTGGCTGTTTGTGGGCCTGGTGCCGGTGTTTGTCGGCCAGTATCTGTGTTCCATTCGGGCCTGGCGAATCATGAAGCTGCTGCGCCGGCGGCGCCGGTAGTACCGCAGGAGCAGCCTCCAGATCGCGATTGGCTCCGTTCGGGTGTTGGCTTCGCGACCTGGAGGTCGCTCCTACGGTTCCGGTGGCGATTGTTGTTGTAGGAGCGATCTCCAGATCGCGAAAGCTCTGCTCGGGCGCTGGCTTCGCGACCTGGAGGTCGCTCCTACGGCTCGGGTGGCGGTTGTTGATGTAGGAGCGATCTCCAGATCGCGAAAGCTCTGCTCGGGCGCTGGCTTCGCGACCTGGAGGTCGCTCCTACGGTTCTGGTGGCGGTTGTTGATGTAGGAGCGGTCTCCAGACCGCGATCAGCTCCGCTCGGGTGTTGGCTTCGCGACCTGGA